>JBAYAJ010000284.1:0-2520 GCA_041669845.1 Treponema sp. | reverse complement strand
TTGTATCGGTATGCAAGATTAAAAAATTTTAATCTTCTTCCAATCGTTTTTTCATGAACAACACCTTAGATTCTACTATATTTGGTATTGTCAGACAGTTAAAAATACGCCTGACAATTATTATATAGGAGCTAATGAAAGTATGAAAAAGACATTTTCAGTACACGCAGCTGTAATTCTTACAGCACTCACTCTTGCAGCCGCACCGGTATTCGCGGCAGATACGACAACTACTGCTGCAACAACAACTGCAGCGGCACCCGCAGCTACAACAACAACTGCCGCACCTGCAAAAAAAGCGACTGCTAAAAAAGCTGTTGCAAAAAAAGCAGCCACAATAAAGGTACCTGCCATTTCTGTTTCAAAATACGGTGAAAAGACAGCAGGAGCATTTACTGTCACATGGACAGACGCAAGCAGCGGTAAATATACGTATACGCTTGACCGTGCAGAAGCAGATAAAAACGGCAAAATCACCGGAAAATTTGCAGCTACAGCCGCTGGAACAGATACGGACAACACATACACCGTAACAGATACGGCAGATGCCGGAAAATATTATAAATACCGCCTTATTGCATCTGAAGGGAAAAAAACAGTAAGAGGAGCCGTTTCAAAAACGGAGTCTTCTGTTACTGCTGAAGCTCCTGCTGCTGCAGCTCCGGCCGTAAAGAAGTAACTTACCGGTATCGGCTGGATTATCAGAATCCGGTCGGCAGTCAGTATATGTCCCATGCATAAAAAAATGCATTCCCATGTTTCGGGAATGCATTTTTTTATGCATGTAAAGAGACAGCACAATACCGCTGCCGGCAGTACGGTTTACCTGCACTCCAGTTTTTATTTTTTTTCGATGACTCGTCTCCTCTGCACAAGCTCCCGCCCGATGATACATCCAAGAATAACAGCACCGCCTGTACATGTCCATACCGACGGTACCTCCCCCATAAACAAAAGCACCCACACAGGATTCATGAGGGGTTCAACCATCGAAATGAACGATGCACTCAATGCCCGCACACTTCCAATACCGCGGGCATATAAAATTGAAGGCATGCCTATCTGAAAAACCCCCAGGAGTATCAGACCTATACACGACGATACTATAACGTTTCTGGAGGGAAGACCATATATGAAAATAAAGGGAACACCGGCAAGAAATGTCATAATATGGGAAAGCATAAAAGCATTCTGTGCTCCACGACGGTTGAGCTTGCGCATATAAATCGTGCAGAATCCCCATGTCATTCCAGAAAATGCTGCCAGAATATTTCCCAGCATGCGTCCGCTGCCCAGTCCGTCTGCAAAAAACAGAATCATCCCCAGAACGACCCCTGCTACTGTAACATAGTCCGACTTTCTGTTTTTTTCGCCAAGAATAAGCGGGCTAAAGAGAATAATATAGACCGGATCAGTATATTCAAGAAGGATCGTATTTGCAGCAGTCGTCAGTTTGTTGGCAACAATATATAAAATCATTGTCCCGGCATAGCAGGCAGCCGCTATATACAGATACAGTGTCCTGCGCCGATCCGTACGGCCGCATTCCTCGTCACGTACTGTAAATGACGGCAAACGCCGCAGCATTACGCACACGGTAATAAGACCTATCAAACTCCGCATACCTGCTATAGCGAACGGATTCCAGCTGACAAGTTTTACAAGCACGCCGCCCGTGCTCCAGAGTAGCGCACAAAAAACAAGCGGCAGAACTCCGCCTGTAGTTGATGATGATGACTGCATATTTATGATTTTCTTATTTTTTTTCTGTAGCCGTAAAAACAGACTCTACTTCATAATTGGCAATAAAATCCTGCACATCTGCAGAACTCATTGTAATTCCGTATGACTCTTCGCTGCCGGTCTTTATATCAGCACTCAGACTCTTAAAATCAGCATAACTTACCGGAGAACCAGCAAGGCTGCCTTTGTCTGCACCTCTTGAAAAACCTGTTTTTCCGTTATAGTTGATATAAATTTCACTCATAACAACAACCCTCTGTAAATCAGAATTATTGATTCAGTATATCTGATACATCTTCATAAATCAACAACACGCAGGGCAGCTCCTCCGCAAAAGTTATCCAGACAACCAGAGAGCATCCGCTTTCAGGTTGTCTGGAAGAATGCATAAACTGATGTGTCATAAACCGCCGGCCACGAATGCCACGTTTATGAGCTTCGGGAAGCCAAAGCTTCCCAAATGTTTGAAAAAAACAGGATGTTTTTTCAAACCAGACCCTGAGCTATCATAGCTTTTGCGACTTTTACAAATCCGGCAATGTTGGCACCCGCAACATAGTTCCCCTTCATGCCGAATTCTTCGGCTGTGCTGTATGCATTGTTGTGTATGTTCGTCATAATCTGCCGGAGCTTCATATCAACTTCCTCTGAAGTCCATGACAACCGCTCGCTGTTCTGACTCATCTCCAGTCCTGATACAGACACACCGCCGGCATTCGACGCTTTTCCCGGAGCAAAAAGTACGCCCGCCTTCTGGAATTTTTCTGTCGCTTCAAG
>JBAYAJ010000283.1:0-2571 GCA_041669845.1 Treponema sp. | reverse complement strand
TTACAGTACCACTGCCTGCCCTGGCTGCAGACATACTGCTCCCACCGGGAGACAGATAAACGGTCCCCTGCACAGGCTTCTCTCCGTCTTCAGCCTCTTTCACATGAAAACTATACAACCTGTCAAGGCGTCTGGCAAAAGCCGCTGTAAAATGTGCAGGCATATGAGTAACTACAAGCACTGGTGGAAAAACTGATGAAAAACCGGTAAGAAGTTCCTCAAGCGCCAGTACACCGCCGGTTGATGTCCCGATAACCACGAGTCCGTTGTCTGCCGCTGAATTCAGCGGCTTTACATGTTCTGTAGTTCTTTTGTTCCTGACGAAATCATTCAGTCTGCGTGCCGCTGCACAAAGTTTCCATACAGGAACAACGGAAGCCTCCTGTATTTTTCTGTACAGTTCACTGACAGTCTCTTCCACATGAAACGGTCCTCCCGGTTTGTATGCCGCATCAACTGCACCAAGTTCCAGCGCCTGTACTACGGTCTGATTGCCGGGCGTTATAAGCGAACTCATAACTATAACCGGGACAAAAACAAGTTTCATAATACCTTTCAACAGTGCAAGCCCGTTTATCTTCCGCATATCTATATCAAGAAGAAGTACGTCGAACCCACCTTCAATTATTTTATTGCGCGCAGAATACGGATCACAGGGAATACCCTCCGCCGAAATTTCCCGGTATGCCGACAATTCCCGCGACAGCATACTACAGACAACAGACGAATCGTCGATAATAAGTACCCGTATTTCTTTCATATGCACATACACCCTTCAATCTGTCCGACAATATATTGATGACTCCATTTTTCTGAGATTCTCCGGTTCAGACAAAAGTACCTCCGCATGACCTATAAACAGTAATCCTCCACACTTCATATTCGCAGTTATATTGGCAAGTGCAGCTGCACGCGACTCCTCGTCGAAGTAGATAAACACGTTCCTGCAGAAAACATAATCGAACAAACGGGAAAAACGTACATCATCCATCAGATTAAGATTTTTTATCGATATGTATTTTCTCAGATTTTCATCAATCCGCCAGAATGAGTTTTCCTCCTGTATAAAATATCTGTCCCGTACCGCAGTATCTGTCCGGATAAACCTGCTTTCATGATATAAGCCTCTGTTAAAATCCCCAAGAACATCCCTGTTTACGTCGGTTGCAACAATATGAAAGTCTGTAATTCCTGCTTCAAGAAGAGTAATGGCAGCTGAATACGGTTCTTCACCGGTCGAACATGCCGCACACCAGATCAGAATTCCTGATTTTCTGTGTTTTCTGATATCGGAAACAAGTATCTGAAAATGTTCCGGTTCTCGAAAAAAAAATGTATGGCACGTAGTTACAAAACCGGCAAGCTGTTCAAAACAGCGGGAATCCCCACACGACAGTCGGGCACACAGTTCATCAACGCTGGCGCAGACTCCTCTGTTTATCATGTCCTCAAGTCTGAATCCGAGGCGTTCGTACTTGTTTTTCCCTACATATATCCCGAATTTCAAATATATATATGAAGAAATCATCTCCAACTGCGTTTCATCAACGGTAAACATGATACTTCCTGAAACAAGAGCGGGCTGTTAAGCAGCCACTGCACAACCCGCCTTTCTTTTTAGACGGGTTTAAAATCTTCGTCATTCTCAAATGAAATCGTGTGGATATTTTCTTTTCTTCCGGTATCGTCCTTCTGCTTAGACTTTGTACCGGTCCCCCCCATATCTTTTTTTGCAGTATTTCCTTCGAATTGAGCCTTACTGGTACCCGTTCCCGTCTCCTGTCTGACCGGTGTCCGTGATATATCATTCGACTGACGGTGCACCATTCCATTTGGCTGACTGCCGGAAACCGCAAATGTTTCTCTGTGATTTTTTACAGGTGCATGCATTCCGGTCCCCTCCGTTTTATTCATATACGATTTCCCACTCACAATGAGATACAGGTTGTCGACAATTTCGTTAAGACTGCTCACCTGCCCCTGAAGTTCCTCTGCAGCACCCGCGGTTTCTTCAGCACTCGACGCGTTTGTCTGTACCACTGTGTCAAACTGAACCATCGCCTTGTTCACCTGCTCTATTCCCTCATCCTGCTGACCGGACGCCGTCTCAACTTCTTTGTTCATCTCCTGAACTTTCTTTGAATTGGCAAGTATATCCTTGAAAATTTCAGACAGATCTTTAGAGACAGTCATACCGTCTTCGACGTTCTTGAGAGTTTCCTTTATCATTGAAGCTGTTTCTTTCGCCGATTCCGATGAACGGTTTGCAAGATTCTTTACTTCATCGGCAACGACAGCAAATCCCATTCCGGCTTCTCCTGCACGTGCCGCCTCAACGGCTGCGTTCAACGCAAGCATATTCGTCTGGAATGCGATGTCGTCTATGACGTCTATGACATTTTTTATGTCTTCTGTGGATTTAGAAATATTATTCATAGCAGAAAGCATGCTGGTCATTTTGTCGAACCCGTTCTGGCTGGCTTCTGTCGCTTTTTCCGACAAAAGGCTTGCCTGCCGCGTATTACCAAGGTTCTGCTTTACCATTGAAGAAAGTTCTTCCATAGAAGATGT
>JBAYAJ010000282.1:0-2572 GCA_041669845.1 Treponema sp. | reverse complement strand
TCAGCTATAAGAATGGTGATTTTGATACAATTCATCTTGCAGGAGATCAGGTTGATCAGATAAAAGATGATCCTGAATATAAGAGCGTCGGGGCAGGCTATCTCTGGTACATCGTTCCAATGATTCAGAAAGTTCCTGAACTTGCAAACCTGAACATGCGTATGGCAATAACCTATGCACTTGACCGTGAGACAATCGTGAACGACGTTGTAAAAGACGGATCAACTGCTTCGTTCTCGTCAGTACCGGATGAATTCGCATATAATTCAAAAGGCGAAGATTTTACTCCAAATCAGACAGAATTCAGCGATGTGTGTGCGTTTGACAAAGCAAAAGCTGTCGACTATTATAATAAAGCGAAGTCTGAACTCAAGAAAAATACGTTTGTGTTCGAGATGATTGTCGACGATACAACTATTCAGCAGAACGTTGCAGCTGTTATCAAAGAAGAAATTGAGAGCACGCTGCCCGGATTTACACTGAATCTCCGCGTAGAACCGAAAAAACAGCGTGTTAAGGATATGCAGGACGGAACGTTCCAGATAGGACTTACCCGCTGGGGGCCTGATTATGCAGATCCAATGACATACCTTGGTATGTGGGTCACAGACAATTCCAACAACTACGGTTTGTGGTCGAATAAAGCGTACGATGATCTTCTGAAAAAATGCACGACAGGTGAGTTCAGCCAGAAACCGGACGAACGCTGGACTGCAATGAAACAGGCAGAAAAAATTATGATGGATGATGCTGTCATCTTCCCCCTGTATCAGCAGGCAAATGCGACACTTATAAAATCAAACGTTTCCGGAATAGAATTCCATCCGGTAGCGCTTAACCGTGTTTTCAAGGATACGATAAAACAATAAAGGCGCCGCTTTTTTTGTTTATAACCGGAACGGTATTTTTACCGTTCCGGCAGCTTAATTTCCGGATTACAATCTTGAAAAAATATATACTGAAACGGATTATTATATCTTTATTCACACTGCTGGCAATAACGCTGGTACTTTTTATACTTCTGCAGCTTATGCCCGGTTCTCCGTTCAATGACGAGAAACTTTCGGACGATCAGCGCGCAGTCCTTTATACAAAATACGGACTTGATAAACCGGTGTATGTACAGTTTTTCAAGTATGTAGGAAATATGTTCCGCGGTGATTTCGGCGTGAGTTATAATATCAGTAAGAATACGCCGATTTCTCAACTTATCGCTCAGCGTCTGCCTGTGAGCATAAAAGTAGGTTTTCAGGCAGTATTCATCGGTGCTCTCATAGGGCTTATTCTAGGCATTATTGCTGCCGTCTGGCACAACACTGTCTGGGATACGCTTGCGACAATAATCTCCGTACTCGGCGTGTCGATTCCGAGTTACGTATTCGCGCTTGCTCTGAGTTATGAGTTCGGTTTTAAACTGAGATGGTTTCCGATGCTTTATTCCACGTCGCACGAATTTTACTCGTCGATGCTTCCGAGCATTTCCCTGTGTATGTTTACACTTGCTTCAATTGCCCGTTTTACACGTACAGAAATGCTTGAATCGCTCAGCAGCGAATATATGGAACTTGCGGAAAGTAAAGGTGTCTATGGTTTCAGACTTATATGGCGCCATGCGCTCCGCAACACCCTTATTCCTATTATTACTGTTCTTGCACCGCTCATTGTGGACCTTATGACCGGTTCTCTTGTTGTAGAAAAAATATTCGCCATACCGGGGGTAGGTTCACTTCTTGTGACGGCGATTACATCGAACGATTATAATGTCGTTATTTCGCTGAGTTTTATTTACAGTGCAATGTATATCGGCATAATGCTCATCGTCGATATTCTGTACGGAGTTATTGATCCCCGCATTCGTCTTTCGGAGGCAGTCAATGAGTGACGTAATAGAAAATATAAACGACGCACCTGACGGATTTTTTGAAGACGACTTTGTTCTCCGCGGAAACGGCGAACAGACAAAAATAGATTCCAATTTTGCAAGTATGGGATACTGGAAGGAAGTCCGGGCACGCTTTTTTTCCAATAAAGGCGCCGTGTTTTCGCTTGCTGTAATTTTAATAATCGTTTTCTTTGCATTTATTGGTCCAAAAATGACGGAATATACCTATTCCACCCAAAATCTTTCACAGAAAAATTATGCACCGCGCATTCCCGGTTTTGACGATATGCCCGTATTCAACGGTAACGAAAAACTGAATATGACTACAGGTTCAAAAATTATTAACGGATACAAAAAGAACGGAGATACCGGAGTTTATTACTGGTTCGGCTCGGATGTTCTTGGCCGTGACATATGGACCCGTACCTGGATGGGAACGAGAGTATCGCTGTATATCGCCATCGTTGCCGTTTTAATAGACGTGATAATCGGGTTAAGTTACGGCCTTGTTTCGGGCTATTTCGGCGGTATGATAGACAGCGTCATGCAGCGTTTTGCAGAGATTGTTAACGGAATACCGCGTCTTGTTATTGTAACGCTGCTTATGCTTGTGCTCAAACCGGGAATAGCAACGATAATTTTCGCACTTATGATTACCGAATGGATAGGTATGAGCCGTATAGCGCGGGC
>JBAYAJ010000281.1:0-2604 GCA_041669845.1 Treponema sp. | reverse complement strand
ATTTTCGACTGTACGCAGTGACAGCCCAAGATTACGGGCGATTGTTTTGTTGTCTGCTCCGGTGCGTATCTGTTCAAGAACTTCTTTTTCCTTTTTTGTCATACCGGAAAAAAGGTCGGCCGTCACTGCCATTTCAGGAACAAGTGACTGCTGCACGTATGTTTTACCGGCAGCGACAGCGTTGAGTGCTGCAAGCAGTTCCTGTTCGCTGGCACCTTTACTGACATACCCTTTAGCCCCCGCCTTAAATGCATTAAATACATATCCGGCAGAATCATACATAGAATATATAAGACAGTTAAGCGCCGGATACAGACTGCGCGTTCTGCATACAATATCGAAACCGTTATCCTTCCCGACACTGACGTCGACAATAACGGCATCTATACCCGTTTCCCCGGAATCTGAAAGTACAGCGAAAAACTCGCCGGCCGTTCCGGCTTCGGCACGAACACGCCAGTCGGAATTTGCTTTGAGCCACGCCTTAAGTCCTTCGCGCAGCATAATATGGTCATCGACAATAATAACATTTTGCATAGTATACAGTTTATCATATACAGGAAAAAACGGTAATGAGTGTTTTCTGCAGGAACCAGTGCGTTACGCACAGCAGAAAGGTGCTATGTACTAAAATACATTTCTGTTGTTAAAAAAAACACCGGCCACGGATGGCCGGCTTTGTGTTGCACCATTCTGCTATGCAGAATGGTGCCATGTACTAAAAATACATTCACCCATTTTAAAAATAAAACGCCGGACACGATGTCCGGCTTAAGTGTTGCACCATTCTGCATAGCAGAATGGTGCTATGTATTAAAAATACATGGATGTATTTTTAATACATTCCGCCCATATCTCCACCGGCAGGAGCGGCAGGAGCAGGTTTCGGTTCAGGAATGTCGGTAATTGCACATTCTGTCGTGATGAGTGTACCGGCAATTGAAACAGCATTTGTCAGAGCTGAGCAGGCGACTTTAGCAGGATCAATAATTCCTGCTTCCATCATGTTCTTCCACTCATTCTTTGCTGCATCAAAGCCGACGCCTTTCTTCTCAGACTTTGCTTTATCGGCGATGACCGCACCGTCAACACCGGCATTGTCTGCAATCTGACGGATTGGCTCTTCACATGCACGGCGGACAATCTTAAAGCCGACTTTCTCGTCTTCCGTAAGATCGGAAGGAATAGAATCAAGAACTTTTGCAGCTTCAAGCAGTGCAAGACCACCACCGGAAACAACACCACTTTCAAGAGCAGCACGCGTTGCAGCAATAGTATCCTCAACGCGGAATTTCTTCTCTTTCATTTCTGTCTCGGTTGTTGCACCTACATTGATTACGGCTACACCGCCTGCAAGTTTTGCAAGGCGTTTCTGGAGCTGTTCTTTATCATAACTTGACGTTGTCTTTTCAATCTGAGTCTTAATTTCTTCGACGCGTTCCGTAATATCTTTCTTGTTTCCGGCACCACCGACGATTGTCGTGTTGTCTTTATCAATCTTAACTGTTTTTGCCTTTCCAAGCATGCTGATGTCTGCGCTTTCGAGTTTGAGGCCTACTTCCTCGGAAATGACCTGTCCACCTGTCAGAATAGCGATATCCTGAAGCATCTCCTTTCTGCGGTCGCCGAATCCAGGAGCCTTGACTGCACAGCATTTGATTGTACCACGGATCGTATTGAGAACGAGCGTTGTGAGTGCTTCACCGTCCACATCCTCTGCAATGATGATAAGAGCTTTACCTTCGTTTGCGACTTTCTCCAGCAGAGGAAGAAGGTCTTTCATTGCTGAAATTTTCTTATCATAAATAAGAACATATGCATCTTCAAAATCAGCTTCCATGCGTTCGCGGTCTGTAACAAAATATGATGAAATATATCCGCGGTCAAACTGCATACCTTCTACAGTGTCGACTGTTGTATCCATATTCTTGGATTCCTCAACAGTGATTACACCGTCTTTACCGACTTTTGAAATAGCATCGGCAAGCATCTTACCGATTTCAGGATCGTTGTTCGCTGAAATTGTTGCAATATGAGTAATATCATCCGCACCTTTGACAGGTTTTGCATTTTTCTTTACTTCATCTACAACAAGTTTTACAGCCTTGTCCATACCACGTTTGATTTCAATCGGCGTCATTCCTGCTGCCACCGATTTTACACCTTCACGGACCATTGCATATGCAAGAACCGTTGCCGTTGTTGTTCCGTCGCCAGCATCATCGTTTGTTTTTGACGCAACCTCACGGACAAACTGAGCACCCATATTTTCATATGGGTCTTTAAGCTCGATTTCTTTTGCAACAGACACACCGTCTTTTGTAATGGTTGGAGAACCATATTTCTTGTCCAGCATAACCATACGTCCGCACGGTCCAAGTGTAACTTTTACAGCCTTTGAAATCTGTTCAACACCAGAAAGCAGCTTTCTGCGTGCTTCTTCATTAAATACCAACTGTTTAGCCATATTAATGCAACTCCTTCTATCTCTGACTTTACTGCTGCTATAACAGTGCAGTAAAGTATGTTTATTGTTTGTTATAAAAGATATAAAAAAAAAAGCCTTGTGGCAACTTTTTTTATCAAAAATTGCATAAATTCGTT
>JBAYAJ010000280.1:0-2619 GCA_041669845.1 Treponema sp. | reverse complement strand
GAAGTCGTTCGTAGGTTCGTCGAGAATAAGGAAGTTCGGATTGCTTATGAGCAGACGGACAAGGAACAGCCGTTTCCGTTCACCACCGCTCAGGCCGCTGACCGGTGAGTACTGGATTTTTCCGCTGAATCCGAATTCCTCAAGGAACTGCGGTGCACTAAGGGTTCTGCCGTCATTCATCGTAATCATTTCTGCGGCTTCTTTTATATATTCAAGTACCGTGAGAGCGGTATCTTTAAATACCGGATTCTGCTGGTAATATGCGAATGCGGTATTGACACCGGTTACTACTGTTCCCGAATCAGGCTGTACGGCACCGGTGATGATATTCAGTAGTGTTGATTTGCCTGTCCCGTTGCCGCCGAATATGCCGATCTTCTGTCCCGCTGTAAAAGTATACGAGAAATTCCTCAGAACTGGCGTTGTTTCCTTTTCTCCTGTCCGGGTGTATCCTTTGGGGAAATTTTTCGTAATATTGTGCAGTTCAAGCACTTTCCCGCCGAGCCTCCGTCCCTGTACTTCAAACGAAAAATCCTTATCGTTCTGAAATTTTTCACGGTTAATAAGCTGTTCGTCGTGCTGGATTCGTGCTTTTGATTTTGCACCTCTTGCACAGGGACCCCGCATGAGCCAGTCGCGTTCAACACGCAGGACAGCTTCTATACGACGGTCCGTGTTCTGTTCTATTTCCGCTTCGGTTTCCTTTTTTTCGAGATACGCCGAATAATTGCCCTGATACAGTTTAAGGTGGTGCCGGGTCAGTTCGTAGATGTTATTGCATACGGCGTCGAGAAAATAGCGGTCATGCGTCACCATGAGCATACTGCGTTTCGTACTGCACAGATACTCCTGCAGCCAGCTGATTGTCGTAATGTCAAGGTGATTTGTTGGTTCGTCCAGCAGAAGAAGCTTTGTATCTTCAACAAGGACTTGTGCAAGTGCGACTTTTTTTACCATGCCGCCGGAAAGCGTACCCATCTGGCGGGTCATGTCTGTGATACCAAGCATGGAAAGTATGGAACGGATCTGCGACTCATAGTTCCACAAATCCTGCTTTTCCATAAGCTCGCAGAGTTCGTCGTACCGTTTCTGTATGCCGTTGTTTTTTCCGAGTTGTGTGCATGTTTCTTCATATTCACGGATTATTTCAAGTTTTGGCGATCTGCTCCTGAATATATGGCTGCGGATGGTGTCGCCCGGATTGAAGACCGGATTCTGCCGGAGGTACGAGATTCCCGCATCTTTTGCAGTAACGACTGTGCCGGCATCGGCTTCAAGTGTACCTGCTATAATATTTAACAGTGTTGATTTTCCTGTTCCGTTACGTCCGATAACAGCAGCTTTATCGCCTTCGTCGAGGCCGAACGTTACGTCTCTGAAAAGCGGTTCTTCACGTCCTGTTTTTGAAAGTCCATTTATTGAAAGCAGATTCATATAGATAAGAGTATACCAGAAAAGAAAAGGAAAATATATGTACAGGAAATATCTTTATTAATAGTAATTTATATAATTACTGTTCAAAAATATACTTTGGGGGTATTATGATAGATGTCCGGTTTCATAAAAAGAAGGCGGACACAGGGGTTACAAAAAATGAAAAATGCTTACGTTTCTCGGATTTGGGCCGACGTCCGTATAAAGAACGCCGATCAGCCCGAATTTCTTCAGGCGGTTCAGGCTGTCCTTACGACTCTTGATCCGGTAGTGGAAAAAATGCAGAAGGATCTTGAACCGACTGCAGTGCTTGAACGTTTTGTTGAACCGGAACGCGTCATTATGTTCCGGGTCCCGTGGACAGACGACAAAGGTGTGAACCACATTAACCGCGGATACCGTGTACAGTTCAACAGTGCAATCGGTCCATACAAAGGAGGGCTGCGCTTCAGCCCGGAAGTAAACCTTTCCGTTCTCAAATTCCTCGGATTTGAGCAGGTTTTGAAGAATAGTCTTACGACTCTTCCAATGGGAGGCGGAAAAGGAGGTTCGGATTTTGACCCGCACGGAAAGTCTGATGCTGAGGTCATGCGGTTCTGCCAGTCTTTCATGACGGAGCTGTACCGCCATATTGGGCCGGATACCGACGTTCCAGCGGGAGATAAAGGTGTCGGCGGGCGCGAAGTTGCATATCTTTTTGGTCAGTATAAACGCATAACCGACACGTTTGCCGGCGTTCTTACCGGAAAAGGTCTGACGTTCGGCGGTTCACTCATCCGCACGGAGGCAACCGGATACGGTCTGATCTATTTTGCGGAGTGTATGCTCAGGACAGCCGGGGATTCTTTTGATGGCAGAATCTGTACTGTTTCGGGTGATGGAAACGTTGCCCAGTATGCTGTCGAAAAACTTATCCAGCTTGGTGCGAGACCTGTTACCATGAGCGATTCAACCGGCTTTATTTATGATCCTGACGGAATTACCCGGGAGAAACTTGACTTTGTAAAGAAGTTCCGTTCGGAACATAAGAAGGTTGACGAATATGTGAAAAAATACCCGTCTGCAAAGTTTACGGCTGGTGGAAAGCCGTGGGCTGTAAAAGCTGACTGTGCATTCCCGTGTGCAACGCAGAATGAACTGGATGGAAAAGATGCCGATATGCTTATAAAAAACGGCGTAAAACTT
>JBAYAJ010000279.1:0-2653 GCA_041669845.1 Treponema sp. | reverse complement strand
ACGCATAAAGATGCGAGTTCCGCGGCCGTGATTGCATCTGTGTTGTATATTATTGTACTGCCTGCCGGCATCCTGCTGCCCTGTCCGAGGCAGCAGTTTATTTTGTAACAGCGATTATAGTAAGTGTAGTAGAGAGAATCGACAGAATTGTAGTGACAACCGGAGCGTATTTCCCAAAGTAGTACGTAAACGAATTTGTTGCTGCCGTAATCGTCGTTTCAGGGGTTATAGGATCACTTTTCTGCAGGATGTTCCCTTTTATATCCTTTATGGTAATTGCTTCCCAGGAATTTTCATTTACAACAAATCCTCCGGCAAGGCCAATATAATATTCCCACGTACGTCCCGGAATATACGGATACCGCCCCGGTGTGTTCACAGCTCCCGCTACAGAAACAAAGTACTGACGGAACGGAACCATGAGCGTGTCGTACGGCTGTACAGTCTCGGTACTGTAGTACGATGCATCATAGAGAATTTTACTTATGTTAATAGGTATGTTCTGCCCGTTTCTGATGATATATGCATTTTCTATATCCGATACAGTGGAAAATTTTGTACTGTTCCGGCGGATGAGGAACGCATAATTTTCATCTGCCTGAAATGAAACTGCAACATGTGCGGAACTTTCCGGCGTAGTAATGACTTCTCTTTTTTCCGTCTCCGAGACTGGCTGAGTATAGATCGCGCCGTCCATGAACATAACAGGTTTTAATTCTATATAGCTTGAAATACGAACAGAGTCGTATGATACAAGCGGATAATTGTTCTGAATTGATTTTTGGTCAAGATAGATTTTTTTACCCGGTTTTTCTTCCTGGTCAAGCAGACGGGTAAGCTCAATCCGGCTTGGATCTGCAACTTCCGTAAGTCCGCCGCCATAACAGGTAACAAGGTCTTTAAGATTCTCGCCGTCGAGCAGTTCGTATGTTCCGGGGCGTTCGACTGCACCTGCTATTGTTACTTTACGCGACGCTCTGTTTACTGTAATCGTGTCACCGGGCCGCACGTACGGATCCTGTCCCATATCACCAAAACGGGATGCTTTAAACAAATCGTATGTTTTTTTTACGCCCGATTCTGACATAATGGTAATATCTCTGTCCGACGAATATAAAGTAAACGAATCGGAAACAACATTCGAAAGGCGGGACAGCGCCCACGCCTGTTTAATTTCAGTCTGTAGTACTTCACCGTTGATTGTTACTTTAAAAACTGCAGGTGTCGTCAGTAAAAACTGAACACCGCTCAGATGATAGTTTTCCGTAACAATCTGTTCCACAAGCCGCTTAAGCTGCAGGAACGTTTTGCCTGAAGCGTCAAGTACAGTCAGGTTCGCAACGCGGATTTTATACGACGTATCCACGGAGATAATGTACGAAACCGGCGTGTTGTTGACTGCGAACGAGAGCGTGTAAATGTCGCCCGCTGTAACCGGATAATCGGGGGAGGACATAGCCATCTGTGCGTCAGGAATAAGTGCCGTTGCACCGTTGGCTGCATCAGCCGTAGCGGTTCTCAATTCTGTCTGCGATTTTACAGCTGCTGCCGTTATATCAGCCGCAGAAAGAACAGCAAGCGATAAAGTTAATGCAATCATGCAGATTATTTTTTTCATGGAATCAGTTTCCTTTCTGTGAAAGTTTAGCCATAGCTTCCGGGTCTTTTTTTATATTCTCGACCGCGTTAAGCGCAAATGCCATAAATATGGAAAGAAAAAAAGCTGCAAAAGTTACAATAATGCACAGTTTACCGCGGGACGGTTTAGCTTTTAGGTCAGGTACTTCTGCGCGTTCAAGTATTTGAAATACGGGCGTTTCGCTTGCCATCGTAACTTTAAGTACTTCAAGCTGCGTTTTAAGCTGTGTATACACCTGTTTTTGGGAGTCAAGCTGCAGCTTCAGCATAGTCGTATCAAGCACAATGGAAGATGCAGCCGACGGATTGTACCCGTACGATACTGTATTTTCACGTTTGCGTATATCCTGTTCAAGCCGTTTTATTTCGTTGTAGCTGTTGTCTATATTTTCTTCAAGGTTCTTTTTCTGGAGCAGATTTTTATCTACTCCGAACTGTGTAAACAGATATTCCATATAATCTGCTGCATAATTTACGACAGACTGCGCAAAAGCAGGATTTTTGTCCGTGTAGCTTATGGAAAACACACCTGAATCGGTATCGTATTCGGCTTTCAGATTATGTTTGAGCATCATTCTGCTTGTTGCACGCGGCGATTTTGTTATTTTGTATTTGGCTATAAGACCGAACTTGTCAACAATTGCATCAAGAAATGTGTTTGTTTCTGCAAGGTAGACCGCAAGCGAACTGTACGAAGATGTACTTGTGGAGACGCCTGCAAGACCTGCAAGACTGCCCAGCCCGCTTGAATTTATCATGGAAGAAAGGCTGCTGCCTGTTGAATTTGTATTGTTTATAAGCATAAGTGCTTTTGGGGTATATACATTCGGGAGCGGTGATTTGTCGGGCGGAAGTATTATAGAAATAATGCTGAACGCAACCGCTCCGACTATGGCAAGTACAGTTACCGTAATAATCATTGCTTTTCGTTTAAGAAGTACGGCAAATAAGTCAATAAGACTTATTTCATCATCCTGAGCATGTACTGCCTGATTCTGCGCCGGAAAAGTTTCTT
>JBAYAJ010000278.1:0-2670 GCA_041669845.1 Treponema sp. | reverse complement strand
ATGCATTCTTAATTACCTTTTCATTGACATTAACTTTATCAGTATCAATACCATTTACATTAACGGCATCGTACGCATCGTTCGCATAAAACGTATCCCTCGTATGCCAGCGTGCATTTGCAGCCATTTTAGCTGCATTCTGCCGACGAATAGCAGATTCATTCCATTTACCTGTATCTCTGTCGATATCATTCGTTATTACTACATAGAACGCTTCTACCATGCCATCCAGCTTTTCCTTCCTGCCTGTTTTTACATACCGGAACAAAGACATCAGTAACTGTGCCTTCTTGGTATCAAGCAGTATAAAATATTCTTCATAAGTGTAATAAAATAAAAAAGCTTTTTTTGTTTTATCCATTGATCCTGTCCTCCCTTTCATTTTTGTGCGGGATAATATCCACATTCTTTCTTATCGAGGAATTCAACGTATAAAATACGACTCTTCCGTCATGGTACTGAAGTTCGATAGAACAGCTGCCATGACGGATATGTAATGCATCAACATCTGATGCTATCTGACTGAGAAGTTTAGTTTCCATGTTTTTCTCCCGTATAGCGGTTTGCAAGGATAAATTTCTCAATATCGGAACGAAGAAAATATACCCTCTTTCTCATACGTACTCGCGGTAATAATTCCGGACCGATTTTCGAATCCAAAGTAGAGAGACCTATCCTCAGAAGAGTTGCCGTTTCCTGCCGGGAAAAATACATTTTTTCCGGTAATTCTTCGATTACTGATGACGCCTGTGTTTTCATATAAACCTCAAATGCTGACGGTGTAGCTGCAGTACGCCGCCAAAAAAGATACTGAATTTAGAAAAGCCCAACCGGGCCTGTTCAAGAACATCTGAGATTTTATGTCAGTCTGTGAATAATGTACGCTGGGGAACTTGGGGGGCTCCCCCCGGTTCCCTGTCTTTTTTTCTATTTTTTTAAACAGTTCGTATCCAATAACGAACAGAAGTCTTTGAATTGTGTATCATAAATGGTATCTACTTTAAATTCCTCTTTTAGAAAATCTGCTTTCCTGCTTTTTGATATATCTATTTTGAGAATATGCGATATTAACTGCCAGTCAAAATCTCCCTGCTTTGCTATTCTGATTTTCTTCAGGTATTGAATGAACAAATGATTAAAACAGGGGGTGAGGACATTATTTTCATCAAGAATCACTTTCTCAACTTTATACTTCGGGTCAGGAAATTTCAGTGTTTGTAATTTTTCAATAAAATCAGCCGTTACAGGATATTGTTCACTGAAAATCCTGCAACATTTGGTATATGACATATTTTCATATGGGTCAGACGATCTACCGAGACCATCCTCCGATTCAAGATATTCCAATTCTGTCTGCAGTGCTTCCAAACATCGATTACTGTTTATTCTGTATAAATTCACCCAATAGTTCTTAAATCTTCCTCCGAACAGGAGATACCGCAGAACTCCGTAAAGTGTACATAAAAGGCTGATACTAAAAAAAGATCCTAAATAGTAAGGAAAAGTTTTATTTGTTACAACAAAGACTGCAACTGAAATACCAAGAATTATTGTCGGAAAAAAACTGTATACACCTATGCGGTATGCTTTATACTGCAGCTTCCAGTCTTTCAGATTCACATATTCAGTAAATTTTTCATATATCATCTGTTTTTCGGAATGCGGTATCTTCAGAGATTTTTCACTGCTTATATCATTAACAAAACTGCGAAACGGTTCCTGATTCTGTAGTAATTTACTTTTTCTTCTTGCCTCGTATGGTAACACATATTTTTTAAGGTAGTCTACGTATACCGAAAAATCCTGAACATCCAACGATTCCACATTCGATTCAACCGTTCTTGTGTTTTTGATAAGCATTTTACACATACTCAGTAATAATACAAATCTGTTTATATGTTGTATCTTCTTATCCTGATTCGGAAAAATATCCCTCCATTTAATTTCCTGCATTATTCACTCCCATAATTAATACCTAATACATATTCATAACAGTATAGTACCTTAATTACCCAAACCGGGAAAGAATAAAATCATTAACAATCAGTCATCAGATTGTTAATGATTCAGTGTCACCTCACTCGATTGTTTCTTCAACCACCGGCAGAAAAAGTTTTTCAGCTGCGGAACTCATTATCTCCAGCGCCTTCCCTTCCTCAAGATGTCCTGCATAGTGATTAAGCATTGTTTCCGTTTTATGCCCGGATACTGCCATAATTACGCGCTTATCCATTTCAATGTCGCTTATCCGGCTTATGAAATAATGACGCCACGAGTGGAAGCAGATTTCTTCCGGTTTTGAATAGCCGATAGATTCCAACGCACGGTGAAAATATTTTACCCAGTTTTTCGGGTCTGTCGGATGTCCGCGATTCTGTCCGAAAAAAACAAAACCCTTCAACCCTTCATTATGCGGATTAAAACCGGCCTGCATACGCAGTGCATCACGAAGCTGCGGTGATACCGGCACTTTTCGTTCTTCTCCATTCTTGCAGCATTTCAATCCGTCATACTTCGACCAGGAATGCCGTACGGAAAGATAGGTCTCTCCGATATCTTCCAGACGAAGTCCTGCAATCTCTCCCTGCCGCATCCCTGTATACATTGCAAGCAGATTTGCCAGTTTTGCGGAATCGTTTTCCCAGGATGCTTTAAAAACAGCTTCTGCCT
>JBAYAJ010000277.1:0-2697 GCA_041669845.1 Treponema sp. | reverse complement strand
GTTGTTCTGAACTTTTTTGATTCTCCGTCGGCGAAGGCACCGCGTGATAGTATAGAACTTGATCCTCAGAAAAACAGAACCGGCGATATGTGGCATGTTTTTATCAAAGGTTTAAAAGCCGGGGCATTATATCTGTATCAGATTGACGGTCCATATAATGAAGAAGAAGGATTCAGGTTCGATTTTAATAAATACATTCTGGATCCGTGTGCGAGAGCCTTTACATCTGGATCTTTATTCCGTTCATATAACAGGCAGCGCATGTCCGGCATAGAAGGTGGAAAACTTTCTGATTTATCTGATTTCCAAAAATGCGTTGTTGTGGATGACGATGATTTTGACTGGCAGGGAGACCGGCCGTTGAATCGTTCCCTGAATGAATCTATTATTTATGAAGCTCATCTCAAGGGATATACAAAATCACCGACGTCGGGAGTTACAGCGCCGGGAACGTATAAAGGCTTTATTGAGAAAATACCGTATCTGAAATATCTTGGAATAACAGCTGTTGAATTCATGCCTGTGTTTGAATTCGATGAATTTGAAAATACAAACAGTAATCCGCGGACAGGAGAGAGGCTTGTTAATTACTGGGGATACAGTACTGTCGGTTTTTTTGCACCGAAAGCAGCTTATGCTGCAGATAAATTACCAGGGGGATCTGTTCATGAGTTCAAGAAAATGGTGCGTGAGCTGCATAAGAACGGTATTGAAGTAATACTTGATGTAGTATTCAACCATACGGCGGAGGGCAATGAACACGGGATTACGTACGGTTTCCGCGGTATTGAGAACAGTGTCTATTATATGCTCCCTCAGGATCAGAAACAGTTTTACAGCAACTATTCGGGTTGCGGCAATACAGTCAACTGTAATCATCCTGTCGTCCGTAGTTTCATTATCCAGAGTCTGCGTCACTGGGTGCTCGATATGCACGTAGATGGTTTCCGCTTTGATCTTGCATCGATACTCAGCCGTTCGCAAACCGGTTCGCTTCTTAGATTTCCGCCGCTGACAAATACAATTGCAGAAGATCCGATTCTTGCAAATACTAAAATTATTGCTGAGCCGTGGGATGCGGGCGGCGGATATCAGCTGGGATCTTATCCCGGCGGAACAAGATGGTGCGAATGGAACGGCAGGTTCCGGGACGATATCCGTCGTTTTATCCGCGGTGACGAACATACGTCGACTGAAGCTGCGACCCGCATGGCAGGCAGTTCTGATCTGTACAAGAGCAGCCGGCGGAAACCCGTGAATTCAATAAACTTTATAACTGCACACGACGGATTTACGCTTAATGATCTTGTAAGTTATAATTCGCGGCATAACGATGAAAACGGAGAGAACGGGCGTGACGGCACTGACGATAACTTCAGCTACAATAACGGTTATGAGGGCGATTCAATAAATCCCCGCATCGTGGCGGTACGTGAGCGGAAAATTAAAAATTACATTATATGCCTTATGACGGCGCAGGGAACACCGATGATACTGGCAGGTGATGAAATGATGCATACTCAGAGGGGAAACAATAACGCGTATTGTCAGGATAATGAAATTTCATGGCTCGACTGGCATGACTGCGATCGTAACAAAGGTATTCTTCATTTTACAAAGGTAATGATACAGCTTCGTAAAGATCATCCGGTTTTCAGAAGAAATGATTTTTTTTCAGGATCTTCAGGAATTAACTGGTTCGACAGCCAGGGAAAGGTTCCCGACTGGTCGAAGCTTAACAGATTTCTTTCGTTCAGACTGAATGGTGATGCCTGTTGTCCGACTGATAATAAAATCGACAATGATTTTTATATAGCATTCAATACGGATATCTATGATCTGACTCTTGTATTGCCGTCATTGACTAACGGAAGAAAATGGTATCGTGTCGCCGATACATCCCTGAACAGCCCTGACGATATATGTGAAAGTGGTAAAGAGGAACTGCTTATGGAACAGCTCCGGTATGTTCTGCTTTCCGACAGTGCAGTTCTGTTGATCAGTAAATAGTACGGAATATGGAATATAGAAAAGTTATTTTCTGGAGGTATGTATGAAATTCGATGCTGAAGAATTTGAGGAAAATCTGTCCGGTCGTCTGAGAAGACAATATGGCAAGGATATTTCGCAGGCAAACAAACATGATCTTTTTGATGCGGTTTCCGCATCAGCACTTGAATTGATTATGGATAACTGGATGGCGACACGTCATGAGTATGAGAAAAAACCAGTGAAGCAGCTTTATTATCTGTCTGCAGAATTTCTTATGGGACGTGCACTGAGCAACAACCTTATTAATACAGGTATAAAAGATCAGGTAAAAGAAGTCCTTAAGGACATGAATATCGATTACGATATGATAGAAGACGAAGAACCTGATGCAGGACTCGGGAACGGCGGTCTGGGCCGTCTTGCTGCATGTTTTCTCGACAGCCTTGCAACACTTGATTATCCGGGACACGGGTATGGAATCCGCTATGAATACGGTATGTTCGAGCAGAGAATCGAAAACGGCTGTCAGGTTGAATATCCTGACCGCTGGCTCCGTCATCGTGATCCGTGGGAAATCAAACGGAGTGATCTTGCCGTTACCGTATGCTTCGGAGGCAATATTGCATACGGAAAAACTCCCGACGGACGTCCGCGGTTTTATCTTGAAAATGCAGAGGAAGTAACAGCGACTCCGTACGATATGCC
>JBAYAJ010000276.1:0-2699 GCA_041669845.1 Treponema sp. | reverse complement strand
TCATGTACAGGAGGCTGCATTAACGGACCTGGAACAGAACAGACGTCAGCAATGGCGCTCCGTCGAATGCAGACGATAGATTTTGCAGAGAATGCTGAAAATACACTCGATGAAACCACAATCAATTCTATTCCAGAAATGAATGGAACGCTTCCGGGAAACTCTGTGGAAAAGAAAACTTTTACAGAATCGCAAATAACCGAGGCAATGCATTCTATGGGAAAATATTCCGCTGCCGATGAGATAAACTGCAACGGCTGTGGTTACGAATCATGCCGGAATTTTGCAGTTGCAATGCTCAGTGGAGTTGCGGAAAAGACAATGTGTGTTTCTTATATGCGTAAACTTGCCCAGAAAAAAGCAAATGGTCTGGTCCGCGCAATTCCCAGTGGAGTTGTTATTGTGGACAAAAATATGAATATCGTCGAATGTAACAGAAATTTTGCAAAACTGATGGGATCTGACATTGTTGATATGTACGACGTAAAACCCGGACTTGAAGGAGCAGATCTTGCAGCTATAACAAAAAGTTCGCAGCTGTTTAAGTCTGTGCTTGTACCTAACGGTCCGGAAGTTGTTGAACGCGAAGTTCACGAATCAAAGAAAATCCTGCACTACACCGTGTTCGTTATTGAAAACGAAGCGATTGCAGCTGGTGTTGTAGAAGATGTGACGGCACCTAAGAATCAGAAAGAACGTACTGTTACCCAGGCACAAAAGGTTATAGATAAGAATCTTGCAACAGTTCAGAAAATAGCGTTTTTACTCGGAGAAAACGCTGCCGAGACAGAATCTATGCTTAACTCTATAATTGAATCGTATTCATTTGACAACGATCAAAATGGAGATACCTGCAAATGATTACAGACGAGTCAATACAGGATAATGCTGGTGAAACATTCATAGAGGTAGATCATTACCAGCTGTGTAAGCACAATCAGCATTCCCCCGGTGATGTCTTTCTCTCCGAAAAAAACCCAGCGGACGGTCATACGATAACTACACTTTCTGATGGTCTTGGTTCGGGAATCAAAGCAGACGTACTGGCAACGCTTACGGCAACGATGGCAACAAAATTCATTGCAGCAAATATACCTGCAAAGCGGGCTGCGGAAATTATCATGAATACGCTGCCTGTTTGTAAAGACAGAGGTATAAGCTATGCAACTTTTACGACGGTAGACATAGAACCTGATGCAACGGTACATATTCTTGAGTACGATAATCCTCCATATCTCCTTGTACGGCAGAACACAGCTATTGATCTGGTAAAAGATGATACAGAATTTGAACGGAAGGATAAAAATACTGCGCCTAAAGTAAAAGCTGTGCTTCATTATTCGACTTATGCGGCAAGACCGGGAGACAGACTTATATTCTTCAGCGACGGCGTTACTCAGTCTGGTATGGGAACTCCGGCTTTTCCGTTCGGATGGAGTATAGAAAATGCATATGCATACATATTAAATCGTATAAACGAAAAAGAAGATATAAGCGCACGAGAACTTGCTCATTCTGTTGTTCAGGAAGCATGCATTCATGACAGCTTTGTTCCTAAAGATGATATTTCATGCGGAGTTGTATACTTCCGGAATCCACGCGATACGCTGATTCTTACCGGTCCTCCACTCAATCCGAGAAGCGACGAGATATTGTCAGGTATATTTAAACGATTTTGCGGTAAAAAAGTTATTGCGGGTGGAACTACAGCCAATATTATGGCGAGGGAACTGGGAGCAAAAGTAACTGTTAATATGGACAATCTGGACCCAGAGATACCGCCGTATTCTGAAATGGCTGAAGCCGATCTGGTATGCGAAGGAATAATTACTCTGGGAGCAGTTGCTGATATTCTTGAGTCGGGAGAAAATCAAAAAGGCAAAGATAATGCAGCGACCCGCCTTGTTGATATTTTCCGGAATTCAGACCGTATCTATTTCATTGTAGGTACAAAAATAAATGAAGCACATCAGGATCCGAATATGCCGGAAGGTCTGGAAATCAGACGAAATACAGTAAAAAAAATAGCAACATTGCTGCAGAACAGATATCTAAAGGAAGTGCATATTCAATATATGTAATTTTTATGATATAATAGTTGATAAAAGGAACTATTTATGAAGAAAATTAAAGTAACTATTTGTACTGGTACAGCCTGTTTCGTAATGGGTGCATCGGATCTTATGCTGCTTAAGGAGAAACTCCCTGACGAACTCAAGAATAAAGTTGAAGTTGTTGGCTGCACATGTATGAACGAGTGTAAAGGCGATAAAAACGGCATGCCTCCGTATGTAAAGATTGGAGACGAAGTGATGTATGCAGCAAATATACCTGATATTATTACGCGACTTTCTGAGATTACGGAGAGTAAATAATACATGCTGAATTTGAACAATAATGCTGCAAATATAAAAAGAGAGATTCTCGTCCGTATAGCAGAACTTGAACTTGCAGGAAAACTTACGGAAGGGGTTCATTATATTCCCAGGGAAATGGCTCCGAAAGATAAGCCACCGTTCCGCTGCTGTATATATCACGACCGCGAAATACTCCGTATGCGTGTACTTGCCCGGCTCGGATGCTCTGTGGAAGAATACGATGATGATAAACCTCTTTCAGAATATGCCGAAGAAGCTCTTAAACGGAAAAAGCCGACATGGCCGATGCTGACTGTGCTTCATGATGCATGTAATGGATGT
>JBAYAJ010000275.1:0-2720 GCA_041669845.1 Treponema sp. | reverse complement strand
TGTATTCCGTTATCACGAGCCTCCTTTTTTATTTGTATGTTCTGGTGTGACAGATTGGATATACTAATATAATGGTTGAATCTCAATCCGTCAAATATGCTGCTTTTTAGTTGTTTACCAGCAGCCGGTTATGGTATACTTTAGAAATGAAACTAGTTTGTGCTGTTTGCATTTTTTCTTAAAAAAGGCTCTGGAATACGATTCGTGCGCACAGAAAAATCTGCCGCTTGCACTCGCTGAAGCGCACCTGAATTACCATAATATTGCGGATGTTTCTATTGCAGTGTATACAAGGGAGAATTTCAAGATAATGCTGGCAATTATTTTTCTGTTTGCGGAAGGAGGACATAAGAATGAATGGAACTGAAATTATTAAGGTGACTGGACGGCAGGTTATAGATTCAAGAGGAAATCCGACTGTTGAAGCGGATGTCGTTCTTGCGGACGGAACGGTGGGAACGGGAATTGTGCCGAGCGGCGCTTCGACCGGAAAATTCGAGGCGCTTGAGCTTAGGGACAACGACAAAAAACAATTCGGCGGAAAAGGCGTTGCAAAAGCGGTGGAGAATGTGAACACGGTGATTCGCGATGCAGTGACCGGAATCAGTGCGGAGAATCTCCATGCGGTCGATGCGGCCATGATACATGCGGACGGCACGCCTGATAAATCGAAGATCGGTGCGAATGCAATCCTGAGCGTTTCAATCGCTGCGGCGCGTGCTGCTTCCAATTCGCTCCATATTCCGCTGTACCGGTTTTTCGGCGGGATAAATGCTTCGTGTCTGCCGCTTCCTATGATGAACATTCTGAACGGCGGCGTTCATGCACCCAACTCGCTCGACGTACAGGAGTTTATGATTATGCCTGTCGGCTCTCAAACATTTTCTGAGTGCCTGCGGAGCTGCACCGAAGTATTCCATGCGCTCCAGTCTGTTCTAAAGGCAAGAGGGCTCGTCACGTCGGTGGGCGATGAAGGCGGATTCGCGCCTGATCTTAAAAACGATGAAGAAGCGATAGAAGCAATACTCGAAGCGGTTGTTAAGGCTGGATATGAGCCCGGAAAAGATTTTATGATTGCAATCGATGCCGCGTCGAGCGAATGGAAAGGCGGGAAGCCGGGGGAATATATTCTGCCGAAAAGCGGGAAGCAGTTTACAGCCGATGAGCTGATAAAACACTGGGACGTTCTCACCGCAAAGTACCCGATCGCATCGCTTGAAGACGGTCTTGACGAAGAGGACTGGGAAGGGTGGAAAAGACTGACTGCTGCGCTGGGAAACAGAATCCAGCTTGTCGGCGACGATTTGTTTGTTACAAACACCGCGCGGCTGAAAACTGGAATACGGAACAGTGCTGCTAATGCAATCCTGATAAAGATGAATCAGATCGGCACCGTATCTGAGACTGTCGAGACTGTGAGAACCGCACAGAAAGCAGGATACGCAGTCATTGTTTCACACCGCTCCGGCGAAACAGAGGATACGACGATCGCCGATCTTGCAGTTGCGCTGAACACCTGCCAGATAAAGAGCGGCGCGCCCAACAGAACGGAACGTGTGGCCAAGTACAATCGCCTGCTGAGAATTGAAGAAGAGCTCGGCGCTGGAGCCGTGTTTGAAGGAAGAGCGGCGCTACGGTGACGGGAGAAGTGCGGAGATAAGCCGAAGCATACTGTTTTAAAAGATGGAGTACAAACGAAAAATCATATCAATACTTACTCTTCTTGGATGTATCGCGGTTAGTTTTTTCTGTGACTGGATAGAACCTGAGAGAATTAGATTTGTTTTATACTCGTTTTTTGAAATAGTGCTTTATACAGTCAGAGATTTTTTATATTGTCTGCTTATTTTGGAATTACTTGAATATAAATATCACAATTTGAATGTGCTGTATGAAATCATTGTTTTTATTCCCGTGGTAATAAGCGGCGCTCTGCTTTTTTCAGGTGTTGCTTTTTACAGGATACTTCTCTATGCAAAGGTTATCACGATTATTCAAACAATACTGTCATTGTATTTGACAGGTTATTATTTATTCTGCGGTAAAAAAACTGCAGAGTGCAATTCATTAAACGGATTGAGCAGGCGGGAAACTGATGTTGCCGATTTGCTGCTGCAAGGAAAACGTACGGATGAAATTGCAGACTTGCTGTTTATTTCAACGGCTACGGTAAAAACGCATATTCAAAATATCTACAGAAAATACAATGTTACGAGCCGTATGGAATTTGCAAATAAAGTTCATAATCATCCGAACGGCTGATGAAAAAATGCGAAAATCATACTTTCGGATGATTTCTGCCGTGCTCTGCAGCTGCTATCATTGCAGCAAGGAGTAATGAATGAAAATAAAATAATTATTGTTTCAGCTGTCCTGATTTTTGTTGTCTTTGCATTTGTCTTCTCGTATGCACGGTACGGCAAAAAAGCATTTGATAACACTTCCGCTTCCACCGATGGAAAAACATATGTATGCAGACGATATGTTGAAATCGACAGAGTAATTGCCGTCAACGCAAAGAAAAAATATCAGAAAAAAGAAATAAAAGACTGGTCGTATGATGACAAGACCGGAGAAATACGCATAGATAAAAATAATCACTGCTGTCCAATTAACTTGCCAGATTTTCAAAAAGCCATGGTCCTGAAAGTGGCTGCATAATTTTAGGGTGCGACTTCTCGTAGTCACCGCAGAACCACTTCATCAGATTCCTGTGCTTG
>JBAYAJ010000274.1:0-2779 GCA_041669845.1 Treponema sp. | reverse complement strand
TATCCGGGGTTCTGAAATTGGAGACGGGACAATCGAAACAGATTGTGAAACAGACCTGCACAGAACGCTTCTTACGCTTATAAACAGCAGCGATCTGTTGGAAATGTACATAAAACACATCAGATTGAATGCTGATGCAGGTGTTTACAACGGAGCATACAACGCTGTTGCATTCGCAGAAAAAAACATATAACACCCTCCCTGTACAAATTAACAGGACAGAATGTAATAATGATGTTATAATTAAATTAGAGATTTTAAACGGAGGAAGAATAGTGAAGAAAATTATTTGTATACTCATACCTGTTGCTGCAATATTTCTTACGTCGTGTGCAACCGCAGGTGCTCTTGTAAAAACACATATGGCAAATCCAGACAGTTCACTGGCTGCGATTAACCAGAACGACTATATAGTTCTTGGGCAGGTCTCAGGTACAGGTACAATCATTGCTGCCGATAAAGAAATCAATCAGGAACGGGAAGATCTTTCTGCAGGTCAGCGTCCGATAAAAGATATAGTTCTGGAAGGTGATACACTTCGTTACGGCTATCTGAACAACACTTCCTATTCCGTTCAGACTGCTGAAGAAAAGGCGCTGGGAAACGCGACGTACAACATGATTGAACAGGCGTTGTATAATAACGCAGATGCGGTAATTTGCGTCAAAACACGGATGAGTGTTATTCCTGTTATCAGCGGAAGCGGTTCAAGAAACATGTTCACCCCGAAAAGCAAGATAACTGCAAAAGTTACAGGAATCGCAGTTAAAATTAAAGATACAGGCACGGGCATTAAAAATGGAGCAGGAGAACAGGAAGACCTTGATCCTGCGGCAACAATAAAAGCGCAGAAAGAAGCTGAAAAAACAGCAGAAACAGCTGCAAAAGCTGCAGAACAAAAAGCAGCGGCTGCGACAGAATCTGCAGATGATACGGCAGAAACAAACGACAATACACAAACAGATATAACCAATCCAGCCGATACTACACAAACAGATATAACCGATACTGCGGTACAATAACAAACTATAATCAACAAAAAAGCTGTCCACCGGCATGAGCGAAGGACAGCTTTTTTTTACCACCAAAGGTACTACAACGATAAACCGCAGAAGCGTTAATTTTCAAGAACAGTTCAATCTGTTATCAAAAACTTTTAAGCGTACGCTCTATCCGCTTAAGAGAGCGGTCAACACCGAGTATTAAAATCGAACCGATAAGCGGGGGGCTAACGCGGCTTCCAGTTACGGCCATACGAATAGGCATCATAAAATCACCCATCTTCAAACCCATATCCGCTGAAGTTCTGCGTGCAAGTTCTTCAGCAGCTTCATGATCAAGAGAAGGAAGAGCCTTAACAAAATCTCTGGCTTTTTCAAGTATTTCCTTTGTTTTTGAAACATCAAGTTTTTTCGGAACAATATCAGCAGCAGGAGGAACTGCCGGTTCGGTAAACAGAAAATGAACCATCTCTGCAGCGTCTGTCAGATAATGCAGACGTTCTCTGATAAGCGGCATAAGCTCCATAAGAGAAGTTTTTACAGCCGCACTGGACATATTCATGTTTTTATCGACGCATACTGGTTCACCGTCGTCTCCAAGTGAAATGCCTGAATATACCGGTCCGACATGCGGCGCGGGAAATTCGGCAGTTACATTTACAGGAAGTGATGCGTCGCCCGTACCCGTAATAAACGGCAGTGTCTGTTTATACAATTCTTCATTCGAAAGCAGACGGATATACTGCCCGTTGTACCATTCAAGTTTTTTGTAGTCGAATACTGCGGGAGATTTATTCAGATGTTCAATTCTGAATCCTCTGCAGAGTTCTTCAAGCGTATACATATCTTTTCCGTCCTCGTACGAACACCCCAGCATGGCAACATAATTGATTATTGCCTGGGGAAGATATCCGCGCGCGCGGAATTCGTTTACGCTTGTTGCACCGTGACGTTTAGATAATTTCTGTCCATCCTTTCCGTTAACCATCGGCAGATGGCAGAATTCAGGATGTTCCCAGCCGAATGCACGGTACATCTGTACGTGAAGCGGAGTAGAAGGAATCCACTCCTGTGCACGCATAACATGTGTAATATGCATAAAATGATCGTCCACAATATTCGCCAGATGATATGTCGGGAAGCCGTCACTCTTCAACAGAACAGGATCGGGACTAATATCCTCATTCTTCCATGTAATATCCCCCAGCAGATAGTCATGAAATTTTGTTTCACCCGTAAGCGGAACTTTCAGACGGATAACATACGGCTTTCCCGCATCAAGGTTTGCTTTTACTTCTTCAGAAGTAAGATTACGGCAGTAACGGTCATATCCCGGAGCCATCTTGTTTTCTGTCTGGATCTTGCGGATACGTTCAAGACGTTCGGCGTCACAAAAACAGTAATAAGCCTCGCCTTTTTGAACAAGTTCATATGCGTATTTTTTGTACAGCTCAAAGCGTTCACTCTGGACATACGGACCATACGGACCGCCTTTTTCACCGCCTTCGTCCCATTCCAAACCGAGCCATGCCATTGTGTCATACAGATTTTTTACGAATTTTTCATCATACCGCGTACGATCTGTATCTTCAAGCCGCAGAATAAATTTTCCCCCCTGCGATTTTGCAAACAGATAGTTAAAAAGAGCGGTACGGACACCGCCGATATGCTGCATTCCGGTTGGTGACGGAGCATAGCGGACACGAACTTCTTTATTTTCCATAAAATTCCTCAAAAGCGTAATTAATGTATAAAATGTTCTATTATTATAGCAGAAT
>JBAYAJ010000273.1:0-2783 GCA_041669845.1 Treponema sp. | reverse complement strand
TTGTAAGCGGAAAGGCCGGTTTTTCCTGCACAACGTACCGTGTATCGCACTGTTCTATAAGTACGGATGCGTTGATCGCATCGGTATTCTGTTCCTGAATGACGAACGATTCTGCGAACTTCTGTTTGCTTTCACTGTCGTCCCCCGAAATTGCAGCGTACGGCGGCAGCTGTATGCACCCGCTCTCTGACGGAACTTCGTCTGCCTTTCCCGTATACCAGCAGGTGCCGCGTACATCGCGTATCTGCCTGACGGGAACGCCTGCCGCCAGTTTGTCCGCAACTTCAATAATGCTGTGTTCGCCCATGCCGTACAGGAGCAGGTCGGCTTTGCTGTCAAGGAGAATCGAACGGCGTACCTTGTTTGACCAGTAATCGTAATGTGTCATACGCCGGAGGCTTGCTTCAATGCCACCAATGATGACAGCAACGCCTTTATACGCTTCCCGTATTTTTGCAGTATATGCGATGAGCGCACGGTCAGGTCTATGTCCTGCCTCCCCTCCGTGTGCGTAGGCGTCTTCCGAGCGGGGTTTGTTGTTCGCAGTATAGTTCGAGACCATCGAATCCATGGCACCTGCGCTTACAAGAAATGCGAGCCGCGGGCGTCCGAGTACGGTAAAAGATGCTGCTTTCGCAAAATTAGGCTGGGCGATGATACCCACTTTGTAGCCGTGAGCTTCAAGAAGCCTGCCGAGCAGGGCGGCTGCAAAAGACGGGTGGTCGACATATGCGTCGCCGGAGACAAAAACAAAATCACACTCGTTCCAGCCGCGTGCATCCATATCGGCCCGCGAAACAGGAAGAAACAACATACGCGTATCATTCATGCGTACAGCATAGCAGATTTTTTTGATAATGACTGCATAAAAATTGTGTGCTACACTTAAAATTGTTTCAGGAGGTTGATATGTTTGAAATCACAGAAAGAAGAAGTATACGAAAATACAAAGCAGTTAATGTCGATAAAGAAAAAATTGCTGAATTAATTGAAAGTGCACGGCTTGCTCCGTCCGGCAATAATACACAGCCGTGGCATTTTATACTGATTGATGATAAAGAAGTAATTGCAGATATAGCAGAAGCTGCTCATAACCAGAAATGGATAGCCTCTGCACCCTTGATTATTGTTTGTGTTGCAGACCTGAATGCACGGATCAAAGATTCTGACGAGTTTGCTGTAGATGAAAACAGCAGCATTTTTGAGGTAAAGCAGATAATACGGGATACTGCTATTGCAGTTGAACATATTGTTTTGGAAGCAGTTCATCTTGGGTTGGGCAGCTGCTGGGTATCCTGGTTTACGCAGGATGATATTAAAAAATTACTGAATATTCCACAGAATAAATTTGTAGTAACGCTATTAACTATAGGTCTCCCCGATGAAAGTCCGGAGCAAAGACCGAGAAAGAAAACAGAAGATATTATTCATATGAATAAGTGGTAAGCCGCATAAAAGGGTTTTATTTGCATGGAGGATTTTATACCCCCGTAGAATCGTGATTGTTGATTCGAAGGAAAAATAGAAATGAAAATATTATTATTTTGTCTGAAAGGTTTTGAAACAATGGAATTCAGCCCGTTTATTGATACTGCTGGCTGGGCAAGAAATGATTACCAGTATGATCTGGAAGTTAAGACATGCGGTTTTACAAAAACAGTAACAAGTACTTTTAACGTGCAGGTTATTATGGATTATGTTTTTCAGGAAATTAATCCTGTTGACTATGATGCACTTGCAATACCAGGAGGGTTTGAAGAATATGGTTTTTATCAGGAAGCGTATGATGAAAGATTTTTAGATCTTATGAGAAAATTCAACGAAAGCGGAAAACCAATTGCAAGTATTTGTGTTGGAGCCTTACCTGTCGGAAAAAGTGGTGTTCTACGGGGACGTAAAGCAACAACATATCATCTGAGAGACGGATACCGGCAGAAGGAATTAGCAGAAATGGGAGTAGATGTTATTAATGAACCGGTCGTGATTGATAAAAACATCATTACTTCATGGTGTCCTCAAACAGCTGCTGCTGTTGCATTTGAGTTGATGAAAATGATGCTGGGTACGGAAAAAACTAAGGTAATTATGAATGCAATGGGATATGGAAATATACTATAACAGAGAAGAATGTGATGCATCAAATCGATAAGATATATAAGACACTGTCATAATAACAGTGTCTGCGTTGATGTATAAAGTGTAAATGAATCCGCTGTGTTGGTATGTCAGGAGAATGAAATGAAGGCAGGTGTAAAAATGATTATGACAGGCGTCGCTGTTATACTCTTTTCAGCATTGGTTTTAGTGATTTTATGTAGTGTAAAGTTTCATTATGAAACTTCAAAAATGAGTCCGGTTGTTACAAAACAAATCGCAGAAAATGTTTTCGTTGTGAAAGATGATTTTATAAATATGTATTTGATAAAGAATCAGGATACATATATGGGAACCTCTAAAAACTTCAGTTTTTAGAGGTAACTCTGAAAGTGCGGTGTTTTAAGTCGTGATATTACAACGACTTAAAACTCGACGGCACCTCTAAAAAGTCACCGAAAGTGAGTTTTTAGAGGTGCCCATATAGCTGTTGATGCTGGTATACATATAAAAAAGATCAGAGAAGAACTGGCAGAAATGAACATAAGCCCGGAAAATGTACAGGTTGTTTTCCTGACGCATGCCCATTCCGATCATACAGGTGGGCTCCCTTTGTTTACGAATGCAGAAGTATATCTTTCGAAAAAAGAAAAGTTCCGCCCGAATAAAAAGATTAACACACTTGATGA
>JBAYAJ010000272.1:0-2800 GCA_041669845.1 Treponema sp. | reverse complement strand
TCTAATAATGTTGTCATAAAGTATATCGGTACCACAAGGAAAAAGCAACACAATTATTTAAAAACGTAATAAAATATTACAATTACTGTTTTAAGCAATCAACAAATACCGCAGATTCCCAACCCGTGTATTAACAACCGAATACCTGCGATATAAGAGAATGCCGATATACACCGCTCTGCGCATTTGCAAAGTCGCAGAGCCATTTGAGATATTCGTCACGCCACGACTCTTTACATTCGACGGTCTGTGATTCTGAATTGTGATCTTTTTCTGTTTCTGTGCCTAAGTTCATTCTGACTCCCCTTTCTTATCTCTTTCAACAAAATTACCGGTTCAAAAAGCTACACAGTGTGGAACCTTTTGAGCTGCATTTGTCACCTGTACCATCATTTTTCCGGATCCTTTTCTTTTCTGCTTTCAGCAATCAGTTTATCGAAGTCGCTTACATATTCTCTGTCCTGTATCGGCTTGAATTTCTCATACTCTTTTTCTGCAAATGAAGCAGCGACTGCGTGACTTACTTTTCCGTTGTCGTTCAGAATATCGAATTCGCCGAACTGGAGGAAAGCATCAAGTTTCTGCCGCCAGTCTTTCATATACATGGATACGATACGGTTCAGACGGTCAAGCTCGTCTTTTAACAGATAATTTTTGGCAACAGTTATGTCGGACGACATAATCTTTTCGCCGGAACATTGTAATTTTTCAGAATTACCCCGGCAGCCTGCGGCAATAATCATCTTAAGGGAATACAGCGTCACCGGGCGTGTAACCTGACGCTTTCCCGCTGTTTGAACTACCGAGGATTCCTCAGTAGTTACCTCCTTGTCAAGTTCTTTTTCTTCATATATATGAGAAATGTGATGTGTTATATTTGTTTCCGAGCAGTCAAACAGTTCAGCCATGCGTTTCTGCATCAGCCAGAGGTTTTCGTGATCAAAGAGAACTTCTATGTTTACCCGCCCCGTCCGGCGTTGTCTATAAAGCTATCTGATTGTCAGGTGTTTTACTGTTGTTCATTTTATAACCTCCCAATGCCCACCTTTATTCGGGCCTGCACGGCTGTTAACCGGTTGATTTTTGAATTTCTGCGTTTCTGTTTCCGTGCCTAATGTCATTCAGACTCCTGCTTTTGCCTTTTCCGGCAAATTAAAATTATGCCCAGGAAGGGCCATAATTCATATATCGCAGTGCTGTATCCTGATCTAATAGTTTTATTAATTCTCCTTCATCTCAACAACTTATTTCTTCCCGTAATTACGCCAGTCTTCTGATATTTTTATGCAATAGTCTGAGTTTTTCAGCATACAGCGCAAAATTTGTTTCTTACCACCATATAATGAATAGATTTTGTCTATCGTTTTATCATCAGTTTTATATCCAATAATTATTTGCTGCAAATATTTGTCTATCCCATTTATTCCATAAAGGTTGTTATTATTATCCAGTTCATTCGTTAACAGGACCAGGCGGTATTCTTTTTCATATTTCCATGCATTATATTTTCTTGTCAAAATTTCAACCATTTGTACCAGAGAAGGAATCTTCCCATAACAATACTTAATATCAAGACCATAATTTCTTTTAGAGTAATGAACCTTAAAAAGATGCTCCATCAAATTTGAATCATCGGAAAAATCAAAACCAAGTGCAATTCCTTTGTGGCAGTCAGCGTAATGCCCCCACATAAGAATATTACAGGGATCTTTTGTAAAACAGCCGATTCTGATTTTTTCAGAAATATGCTGCTGGTACGTATCTATCCATTCCTGAATAATCTTACTTTCCGCCGCTAAAACAGCATTTTTGAATCTTATATCTTTGATTTTTTTATAAAACTCGTCTTTAGTTATCATATTACAATCAGCCCTGATATTATCATAGAGATTTTCGAGTTTTTCTTTTGTATCATACAATCTGTTAAAATCCCTGTATGAATAACTTTTAATATACGGCCAGTTTTCATAAGGATCATTAAACTCAACAGGTGCGGATAATTTGAGAAACTGATTATCTAAAGTAAGCATTCCTGTATTTTCCGGGAAGTATTTATATAACAGCATAACGTTCTCTTTTACATCTTCTCCATAAATTTATTATAATCATCCACCGCTTCAAACTGTGCGTCAGTACCCATTGCTTCAACGGCTTTCTTTCCGCAGCGGATTTTGTCGGCCTCACTTGTCCGCGTTGTTTCCAGATTTGCTTTCGTTTCCACGACGAAATACAGTTTTGTTTCATCGTCTTTTTCCACAAGGAGCGCCCAGTCGGGGTTATATGGTCCGAGCGGAGTAGGAATACGGAACCAGCCGGGAAGTTTTGCATAGCACTTTATGCTTGCATTGTCTTCAAATTTCCGGGCGAACTGCTCTTCTGTGTCGCTGTCGTACACAACATATTCATAGACAGAATGGTTACTCGGCATCATGTTGCGTTCAAGGTAACCGGACAGTTCTTCTGTTTCAAAAAGTTCCTGCGCATAATACGAATCGTCACCGATACGGGTATATTTTATACCGTCGACAAGCATAGACTGCATCTGTTTTTGAAGAACCTTCACAGATTCTTCCATATATTTCTGCGGATTCTTCTTGAATAAATCAAGCGTATCACTCCGTACTAAAATCTCAACAATACTTTTCCGAGTAAGATCCGTTTCATTCTGCAGATAGCTTACGATATCCGGCAGCTGCCTGTTGTAATATGCAGCACGTACCTGCCTGCGCTCTGTTTCATGAGTCTCGATGCCGGATTCGTTCACTTCCGCACGGGCTTTTGTAAAAATCAGTTTTTCAGC
>JBAYAJ010000271.1:0-2835 GCA_041669845.1 Treponema sp. | reverse complement strand
TTTACTCCTGCATCTACGGGTTTTGTATATTTACAGAGACAGTATTGTACAGGACGGAAACAGTTATAACAGCGTTCGCTCATAATTCAAGCAGTATAACACGGAAAAAAGTAAGCAACAACAATACTTGTATTCCGCCGGTTAACGAGATGAACCTTTGCTGTAAATGAGTTAAAGTACTTAGTTATACGGTCTGCGGATCAGTGTGAATCAGGCGCCGGATAAGTGATAATTGTCCTGCGCATCACTGATTAACGATCAGCGCGCAACTTGTACGCCAATGATTTATCAGTGTTGTGTCATTTATTCGTCAGTGATGCGCTTGATATTTGTCAGTGATGCACCAGGCGAAACATAGAGATATACGGATCGTTTAACGCAATGCTTTCTGTCATATTCCGCCAGTCTGCAGGTCGAGAATTGCAGTGGTTCACTGAACTGAAAACGAATAAGAACAGGTCTGGTCGTTGTTTTTTACTTCGGCGTAATACTCGCCGGCTTCAAGTTTTGGGAATTTTGCAATGATTTCTGTGCTTTTTATGAAAATGTACCGTTCCGGGAAAATTCTTTCAGAATCCCCTTTCAGCATGACGTGAAAACCGTTTTCGCTGCTGCCGGAGTCAAAATCCAGATGGCGTCCGGCTGCGGCTATCGTACTGTCGTCGTTGAAGTAAGTCAGTCTGGTGAGTACAGGCGCATGTCCGTAAATATTGTGCATAACGCGAATCCACCGTACCTCCTGCCGGAGCTTTTTGTTTTCTTTTTTTTGTACAAACGCATGAAGTGAAAACGCATGATCAGATTTTTTTCGTGTCGGTGTAAAAGGTGTTGAGAAGTCCTTCGCGGTACCTTCTGCTTTCATATACAGATCGACGAACGGAAATTCCACCCGGTATCCGTCGCACAGAAGGTGTTCTGCTGTTTCGGTTACAATCTGAATACAGGCCGCAAGGTCTGCCCGTGTGACAGTCGTATTTGCATCGGCTGCTTCGTCGAGCAGTTTCATGAGGGAGATTTTTCCTTCTTCCTTGCTGATGAACAGGCGGGGCGCTTTCTGACACGATGTAGTAAGGTTGTTTTTTTTCGTTGTTACTTTTAACGGCATATATACCTCTTTTACTATAATATATCGTTATAAAAGTATAATTTCAGACAGTTTTAGTTATGTATAATAATACCTGCTTTATGAGAATACAAACATTTTATAATTATTCTGGTAAATATAATAAAAGTATTTATATTACTGTAATTTAGTATTTTTTATGCAATATAATGTAATTATATTCTTTACAGGTAAAAAACATAAAGTATAATCAGAAAAGAGAGCTTGGGTATCAGATTACCGGCGATGGTACAGTTCAGTTTTTACTGAAAAATTATAAAATTCAGGTAGAATGATTATGGCTTACAGTGGTCTCTTTCCGGAAGGAACAGCCTGTAATCTGCAGAAAGATCCACCGGTGTATTTTAAATATTCTGAGCATGATCAACTGTTTACAGATTTCACGGCAGCTAGTCTGCATGCGGAACGTCAGAATCATGGTGCAGGAACATTCAAAATAAACGCCGGTGCTCCCCTGAAAAAAGTTTTACTTCCGATATTTTCTCAAAAGCATTTTTCTGCTTAGACTTACATAATTTTAACCGGCTTCTGCATTCAGCATGTATGCATTGCAGAAGCCGGTTTTATGTTATACCCCGAGTGATTTGAGCAGATCGTCTTTGCTTCTGCCGCCTACAACCTGGGCCGCCGGTTTTCCGTCTTTAAACAGTATGAACGTCGGAATGCTCATGATATTGAACTGTGCCGCAATGCTTTCCTGTTCGTCTACGTTTACTTTACCGACTTTGAGAGTGCCGTTTTTTTCTTCTGCAATTTCAGAAACGACAGGACCCATCATACGGCACGGACCGCACCAGGTAGCCCAGAAGTCAACCAATACAGGTAGTTTTGAATCGAGTACTTCACTTTTAAAGTTCTCTCCAGTCAGTGTGATTTCCATAAATAAACCTCCGTAAAAAAAAACCAAATAGATTGTACACAATTAAATATACACCAATATGTTGTAAAAGAAAAGGAAATTCGATAGATTGAACGCGCGGGAGTTGTGTGAGGATCGCATGACAAAAGATTTGACTGAAGGAAATCCGTTTTCGCTTATACTGGGATTTTCGGTACCTGTACTGCTGGGCTATCTGTTTCAGCAGTTCTATAATGTAACAGATACGATTATTGTCGGCAAAAGTCTTGGTGTACAGGCACTTGCAGCTGTTGGGTCGACGGGAGCCGTAAATTTTCTGATTATCGGTTTTGTTATGGGGGTGTGCAGCGGATTTGCAATTCCTGTTGCCCAGCGGTTCGGAGCCAAAGATTATACGACGATGCGCAGGTATGTGGCGAATACCGTGTATCTTTGCGTGGTGTTTTCACTTGTTATGGCGGTACTCACGGTCGTGTTCTGCCGTCCTCTGCTGCTGCTTATGCAGACACCGGAAGATATTGTGGACAGGGCTGATGCGTATATCAGAATTATTTTTGCCGGAATTCCGCTTATTTTTCTGTATAATATGGTATCGGGTATTATACGTGCGCTCGGCGACAGCAGAACGCCTGTATACTTTCTTGTACTTTCCTCCGTACTCAATATTGTGCTTGATCTGATTTTTATTCTTGTGTGCGGATGGGATGTACAGGGAGCGGCACTTGCAACGGTCGTTTCGCAGGGAGTGTCCGGATTTGCCTGTCTCATCTATATGTATAAGAAATTCGATATTATCCGTCCTCATTGGGATGAGCGGAAATTTAATCTGCACCATTGCAGCATTCTCTGCGGG
>JBAYAJ010000270.1:0-2875 GCA_041669845.1 Treponema sp. | reverse complement strand
TGTACGGTATTCATCCCGGAAAACGCGCACTTATAGGATTTGCCGGACCATTTTTTAATCTGATATTTGCGTTTCTTGCTTTCACCGTTATTTCAATGACCGGGTATACGTATTATTCATATCCTCCCAAAATAACGCTTGTGGACGAAGTATATCCGGAGGTGCATTCTGCTGCACGCGACGCGGGAATAAAAACGGGAGATGTTGTTACTTCAATTAATAAAAAGAAAGTCCGTGATTTTTCTGATATAATCGAAATCGTAAGTTCTCATCCGGATGAAAATTTAACAATTACAGTAGACCGCGGCGGCAAACCGCTCTTATTCACGGTGCACAGCGGATTCGATAAGTCCCAGGGGACGGGCAGAATAGGTGTAACTGTTGCCGGTACCGAACCGGTAAAATACGAGTCTGAGCGGTACTGGTTGTTTCCAGCCGTATGGCATGGAATAACACAGACAGGCCAGTATGTTGGACTCACATTCAAAAGTATCGGTATACTTTTTAAAGGTGTAGATGTACAAAATGCACTTTCGGGACCAGTACGTATAACAGATATGCTCGGCGATACTGTAAAAGAAGGTTTTTCAGCAGGTGCACGACAGGGAATTGCCGGAATGCTTGATCTTATGGCTTTTATAAGCATATCGCTGTTCATCATGAACCTGCTTCCCGTTCCGGTTCTTGACGGCGGACTTATTCTTTTTGCATTTATAGAATGGGCAATACGCAGACAGATTCATCCAAAAATTCAATATTACGTTCAATACGTCGGTTTGACGTTCATTGCCGTTCTTTTTGTCATCAGTATGACAAGCGACATACATTATTTCAGTACTATTCTGAGGAGCAGATAATTATGAAAATAACGACACGGAGAAAATCAGTTTTACCTGCATGTATTTTTTTTATGCTTTCTCTGTCGGTTTCCGCGCAGTCGCATATTTCGACACAGGCACATCAAAGTATTGTATCCGCTGTCGTGGCTGCAAATTACGGTAGTTCTCAAAAAACTTTTTTCAGTGCAGGAGAAGACGGCTTCCTGATAAAGTGGACCGACGACGGACAGGGAGAACATTACCAGATTTCTGACCTTCAGATAAAACTCGCGGCTGTATATCCTGCAAAAAATCTGGCAGCAGTATATGAGACAGACAGCGGACTTATTAACAGAGTAAGCGTATGGGATTTTAACTCACTTTCACGAATATATGCCCGCAGGTTTTCCGATTCGGTTACATCGCTTACATTCTCCGCCAACGGTACTTATCTTATTGTAGGTACGGCAACCGTAGACGGAGCCGTATTCCTGCGTACTACGGACGGAGCCGTGGTTGATAAAATAAAAGGTCCCACCGGTATTCTTTCCTATGCATCTACAAGCAGCTCGGAAAAAACACTTTGTACGTATTCGCCGGTAGGAACAATTTCCTATTATAATATGCAGACTGGAAAACTGAAAGGAAAATTTTCAACAGCATCAGGACTAACACAGGTCACAACATACAACAATGATATGTTTCTTTCCGGTATAAAAGACAATACGGTATTTGTTATTTCAGCCCTCAGCGGCGATACGATCGCTTCGTATACAGCTTCGCGTCCTGTTATTCTTGCAGATAAAAACGATAAAAACTTATACTATCTCGAAAATAATGAAAGAAACGGATATACGCTCATGGAAATTGAAAGCACAGATAATAAAGGTGTTTCCTCTCCGCAGATTGTAAAAAAATTCAAGACACTCACAGGGGATACAATATGCTGCGGAACAAAAGAAGGCGCATATATCATGCTTGGTTCGTACTCAGGAGCACTGTTTCTGACCGACAGTTCACCCGATACGTCTCTTCTTTCTTTTTACCCTCTTACGGACAATATTTATGATAAAATATGCGATATGTCGCCCGCTGGTGAAGATTTTTATTTTCTTACCGGCAGTGCAATATACAAGTCATCTTACGACAGTGGAATCGTCAATAAACTGGCAGCAAATCCCGGGCAGACACAAATTACAACATACGGCAACAATGTTATACTCTGGTCAAAGGGTACACGCAATCCAGTGCAACTCCTTGAGTTTGATACAAAAAACATAATACCGCTGTTTACACCTAAATCAAACATTCAGTCGGTCCGTATATTCGGCAACATGCTTCTTGAAATGGAAAGCAACATGTATGTGAATGTATATCATTTCGATACCCAGCAATTTGAAAAATTATATTCAGGTATGGCCCTTCAGGATGCTGTAATTATCGGTAATACCCTTTATATTGCAAAATCCGCAGCAACTTCTCCTGTATCACCTCTATTATGTATCAATTTAACAACAAAGGAAACAGCTCCTGTAGACATCGACGGTAACGTTATTTACTCCCTTTCCTCTACAGATACGGTTATGTATGGTATTGCAGTGAAAACTTACAGAGATACAAAAAAGACCGTCCTTTTTGAATATAATCCTGTACGTCAGCAGATAACAACTCTGCTGAGCCTTGCAGATGAAGATACAGATGCGTTTACCTATTTTCACAATAATGAAATTTACACAGATATAGGGAAAGATAAATTCTTTTCCTATAATCTTTCAAACAGAAAAACGACTACCTACAACCGGTCTGCATCACTTCCTGTAAAAGTTTTCCAGAATACGTCACGGCTTGTCGTATTGAACAGAGACGGAAGCGTTTCATGGTACAATTCCGGCATTCAGCAGGTTCTTGCCGACTGGTATCTGACACTGGATGGGAACTGGTATGAATTTTAACAGCAGCCAACAGTTTACAACAGGACATGTATAAAACTTTCCGGCATACCTTATGGTTTATGTCTCTCTATTATATCGTGAGTATACCAAGATGCTGCAGAAGGA
>JBAYAJ010000269.1:0-2938 GCA_041669845.1 Treponema sp. | reverse complement strand
TATTTCTTTCAGGATTTATTTTTCAACTTGACAGTATGCCTCTACTTCTCCGTGCGTTCAGCTGGCTTGTTCCCGCAAAATATTTTCTCATTATTATCCGGGGCATCATGCTCAAAGGAAATACTATCAGCGAACTTCAGTTTTATGCAGTCATATTGTGCCTGTTCAGTATATTTTTTCTTGCTTTCGCCATTATTCGGTTCCGGGCATATCTCAGAAGATAGGAGTGTACAGGTATATGAACAGATTCGGTATATTTGTCAGAAAAGAAGTTCAGCAGATCAGAGCGGATACATTTATGCTCCGCTTTCTTCTTATAGCACCTTTTTTTCAACTTCTTATTCTGGGGTTTTCACTCAATCAGGATACTCGTAATGTACGGACAATTATCTGTGATTTGAGCCGGACACCGCTCAGTCGTCAGCTGACGGAAGAAATACGTAACAACGACCGGTTCAAAATTGTAGGAGAAACGACTGATTATAAAGAACTTGAGTACGATCTGCGCTGCTGGAAGGCAGTCGTCGGGCTGTATATTCCTCCTGATTTTTCTGAAAATGTAACACGGAAAGGTTCTGCAGAGCTTATTGTACTGCTTGATTCGGTAAACGGAAGTCAGGCACTGACTGCGTTCGGGTATTTGAATCAGATCATGTCGGGAAAATCTCTTTCACTTGTACCCCGTGATGTGCAGGCCTCGTATGCAGCGGGCGGCGGAATCGTTACAGCCGGTTTCCATTACTGGTATAATCCGGAACTTAGGAATGAATCGTATATGATTCCCGGTGTTGCAGTATTGATTATCACCGTTACAACACTGCTGATGGGCGCGTCAAGTCTTGTCAGAGAAAAAGAGACAGGTACTCTTGATCAGCTGCTTGTTATGCCGATTTCAAAAAAAGAAATTATTGCAGGAAAACTGTTCCCTTTTTTTATTTATGCATGTTTCGAACTTTCAGTTCTGCTTGTATTATGCTTTTTTATCTTCCATATAAAAATGGCGGGATCTGTTATTTTACTGTATTGTGCCGTTTTATTGTATTTATTTACAACACTCGGATTAGGATTGTATATATCTGTTCAGGCAGGTACACAGCAGCAGGCAATGTTCATTGCATGGTTTTTTATGATTTTTATGATTCTTCTTAGTGGTTTTCTGCTGCCCGTGGAGAACATGCCCCTCTGGCTGCAGTATGTCACGATGGTGAATCCGATGCGGTATATGATGACATGTATCCGTTCTATATATCTGAAAGCGACTCCATTTAAATATCTTCTGAGACAGCTTGTTCCGCTTGGAGTGCTGGGTGCAGGTATTTTTACTGCCAGTGTAGTGGTATTCAGCCGGCGGTACGGACAGAGAAAATAAATCTGAAGGAAGTCGATTTTGCTGTGGAAAATGTAATTTGCAGCGGATTCTGATATACTGCTGATACAGGGACCATAAAGAAGGTATATAATAATATATCTGTTTTTTTACAGGAGGTATGTATGAAACACTGCAGTATAATTATTTTAGTGTGTATCATGCTTAGTTCACTGTGCAGCTCGTGCAATGCTGTTCACCGGAAAGTACATCCGCTGGTTTCACCTGTTGCAGGAACTCTTATATATGTTCCGACAGGGTACTACAGGCGCAGCAGCAGATTTTTTGATATCAGTATTGTCCGCAGACCGTTTTACATGTCGGAATATGAAATAACATATGATGAATTTTTTGATGTAACAGGGATGAAACTGACCGACAACACGTCAGGCAGATATCCTGTCAAATTCGTTAACTGGTATCAGGCTGTGATTTTCTGCAATATGCTGAGCGAAAAAGAAAATCTGAAACCGGTATACTCGATTAACGGATGCACTGATCCCGGAATATGGATTAAAAAGATAGGCGGTTTTATACCGACGGGACATGCCGATCCGTATCTGAATGCTGTTAAAACTGACTGGACAGCTGACGGGTACCGGCTGCCGACTGAACTGGAATGGATATGGGCTGCGCGTGGTGCAGACAGTTCAAAGACTGATGATGAAATACCTTTTTCAGGGTTCGACGGTACCGGCAGTCTTGGCGATTATGCATGGTTCAAAGGAAACAGTTTCAGCACGAGTCATGAAACAGGATTAAAAAAACCGAATAAACTCGGATTATTTGATATGAGCGGAAATGTATTTGAATGGTGCTGGGACTGGTTCGGAGACACACCTCACGGGATTATTACATCAGTATCCCACCGGGGAACCGGCTGCAGCCGGGGAGTCGCCCGTGTTATAAAAGGAGGAGGGTGGAGAGATATTCCTTCGGAATTCGTACTGTCGTACCGGTGCGGCAGTTTTCCTTACGACAGAGATCATTATGTCGGGTTCAGAATCGTACGGAACGGTGCATGAAAACATTTGTATTGTCATAAGTATTGAATCACGTGTATAAGTAGTATTATATATAATGCTGACCGTACAGAGAGGTGGATATGTATAAGGCGGATGACGGCAGATACGACGGGCGGATGCAGTATCTGCGCTGCGGCAGAAGCGGAGTAATGATGCCCCGTATAGCACTGGGGTTGTGGCATAATTTCGGCTCGGTGGATGATTTTGAGAATCAGAAGAAGATGATTTTTAAGGCGTTTGATCTTGGTATAACGCATTTTGATCTGGCAAATAATTATGGTCCTTCATACGGCAGTGCGGAAGAAAACTTCGGCCGCATTATTCAGAGCGATTTAAAAAGTTACCGTGATGAGATTCTTGTGTCGACAAAAGCGGGATACGACATGTGGCCCGGTCCGTACGGTGATCATGGTTCGCGGAAATATCTTATTGCAAGCATTGACCAGAGTCTGAAGCGCATGCATCTTGACTACGTTGATATTTTTTACCATCACCGGCCCGATCCCGATACTCCGCTCGAAGAAACAATGGGCGCAGTAAGCGATAT
>JBAYAJ010000268.1:0-2948 GCA_041669845.1 Treponema sp. | reverse complement strand
GCCAGAAGATAACAGACCTGTACATACATTTTCTGACCGCTCTTTTCCGCCACAAAGTCGATTTCCCTGCTGCCTGATATTCCTACGGTCACATCATAATTATGGCGCAGCAGTTCCATGTACACGATGTTTTCCAGAACCTGCTCGATGTCCTGCATGTTGTTTCCGTACAGCGTTTCACGCAGCCCGTGGTCGGTCAGGTAGATTTTTCCCTGTGTGCGTAAAATTTCTTTTCCCTGCATATTCTGCCGGTTTACCAGATGGAGCAGGCATGATTCTTTTGCATAGTCTATATAGTTGTAAATCGTTTCGGTTGAAATTGTGCGTTTCTGATTTTTCAGATATTTAATAAGAGAAGAAGAGGAAAAAGGATGTCCTGTTTCGGAAATCAGAAAGAACAGCAGCTGTTTCAGCCCTGCGACATCCCTCACCGTATGGCGCTCGCTGATGTCCTTCAGCACAATTGAATCATACAGCGATGACAGATACTGGTGTACGCCGTTTTCATCAAAGTTATAATTGTATATGAAGGGAAATCCGCCGTTTTTCAGGTACCGCAGGAACAATTCTTTCGGAGAAAGAGATGCATCTGCAAAGCCTTTTTCCTGTACCAGAGACACAACTTCGCGGAACGAAAACGGATACACCTTTATTTCCACATACCGGCCGCCCAGATACGTGGCAAGCTCGCCGGACAGCAGTTTTGCGTTTGAGCCGGTTATATAGATGTCTGTGTCGAAATCGATAAGCAGCGCGTTTACCACTTTTTCCCAGCCGCTGAATTCCTGTACTTCATCAAAAAAAAGGTACCGCTTTTTATCACCCGGTAAAGCTTTTACGGCGGAAAGCCACGCTGATTCGGAAAGAACGCGTTCATCGGTTTTGGATTCAAAATTGAGCGAAAGAATCTGCTCTTTCCGGACACCGGTTTTTATCAGTTCCTGCTGAATGAGTTCCATCAGAACGGACTTTCCGCACCGGCGTATTCCTGTTAATACCTTTATAACGGGAGTGTTGATAAACGGTCTGATTTTTTCGATGTAACTGCTTCTTTCTATCACAGAGTAAGTATATTTTCGATATATCGAAAAGTCAAGTACAATAGTCTCTCTATTTTTGATATACCGAAAAGTTTTCAGCGGCCGGTTTGTGTATCCGGATACTGTTTCCCTTGTCTTTCGCTTATGCCGGCTTTATTATGGGATAAAACATACTATGACTTTGGATTATCCCATAAAATAAGGAAGGAAGATATACAATTTCTGCCGGAACCGGAACAGGCTGCGTTGTCTGTCCGTGTTCTTCTCTTGGAATTATTGCGCCGGATGTCTTCAGCGTACCGCTTGAAGCAGTATAAAAAATGCGCTTACCGCCTTTTGTTAACCAACATCTCCTGAACGGCGTTTTTCCCTACTGCTTAAGATAAGTTTGTTTGTTTCCTTCATTTCACGGGCGAATAATGCTATGGATAGTATTGCAGCCAAAAAGTCGGCAACAGGGGTAGCCCATAAAGCTCCTTCAAGGCCGAACAAAGCGGGTAACAAGATGAGCAGGGGAATAGCAAATAAAATCTGTCTGGATAGAGTTACAATCATACCGATTTTCACTTTGCCTGTTGAGTTGAAGATATTGTAGACGACCGGCTGGATTCCGTTTGCAAATGTCAGCAGCATGTATATCCGCAGAAAGCTTGTCGTAAAAGCATAGAATACTTCATTTTTAGTTCCGAATAGACTGCTGATCTGCCCGGGAAATATCATGCACAGCAGAAAAGTTACAATCGAAAAAAGCGAAGATAGTGATAATGATACTTTATAAATTTTCTTCACTCTGTCATACAGTCCCGCACCATAGTTATAGGCTAAAACAGGCTGGAAGCCCTGAACGATACCTATTATAAACGCCTGGTATAACACAAATACTTTTGAAGCTGCGCCTGCAGCGGCAAGGGGGATTTCGCTCCCGTATGTGCTTGCCGCACCATAATGACGCAGTACGTCGTTAAGAACAATCAGGGCGGCGGCCCCTGCAATTTGGTTGATACACACACCAAAACCGATTGCGCTGATCGGCTTAAGACAGTCAGCAGTTGGCAGCATGTCTTTTTTGCCAAAGGACATTAAGCGCCTTTTTCTGATTAAATAATGCGCCGAGATTGCTGCCGTCAATATCTGGCTCAAAGTTGTCGCAAGCGCTATCCCGAATATGCCCATATTGCAGACAAACAAAAAAAACGGATCAAATAGTAAATTGAAGACGGAACCAATCATCTGAACGACCATTGAATAAGTCGGACTTCCATCCGCCCGCATGTACGTACAAGCCCCGTGGGTAAATGTCAAAAATGGTAACCCGATTGCTATAAGCGCGGTATAAGGGATCGCATAAGGCATTACAAGCTCCGTTGCACCAAGCAGGTACAGCGCAGGTTTTAAAAATAGTACTGTTCCCAATCCCAGTACCGTTCCGGAGAGGATAAGGAAAGTCATTCCGTTGCCCGCAAGTCGGTTGGCTCTTTCCGTATTCCCTTTTCCAAGAAAAAGGCTGTAGTTTGTGGCTCCTCCGACACCAAAAAGTAATGCAAAAGCAGTACTCAACGTTGTTAATGGCTGCGCTACATTGGCGGCGGCTATACCTAAGTACCCTATGCCCATTCCAATAAAAATCTGATCAACAATATTGTAAAGAGCATTTACAAGCAATCCTATAATAGAGGGTACTGAGTATTGTAAAATTAATTTTGTAATGCCGTCCGTTCCTAAAAAATTCTGTGGGTTTCTTGTATGCAGAATTTTTCCAGGCGAAATTTCTGCTTCTTTAAAATGTTTAACCTGGTTTCCCTGATTATTCTCCATAAGCGATTGTCCCCTGCTTTAGTTGAAATAGTAGCATTATTTTGATATATTAAAATGCATATACTTATCATATTTTAATGTATAGCTTTTTTC
>JBAYAJ010000267.1:0-2952 GCA_041669845.1 Treponema sp. | reverse complement strand
TGTCCCGAGGCAGCGCGCAGAATACTTCCGCAGTCATCTGATGAAAAACCGGTAGAATGGATGGACGCTGTTTCCGCCGGCGAAAAACTCGTAGAACCGGCGATTCTCCGGGGATGCAGGAAGACACCTGTCATGACGGTAGGTATCAATCCGAATCTGTCTGCATATTTCGGTACACTATGAACTGACGTGGCTGCCGGAGGAACGGACTGTTGTATTAGAACATATTTCACCGCAAAAAAATATTGAAACAGGCAGACGGTACTGTTCTTTTGAATACAAAAAAGGGAACATTACCTACCGTGCACGTATCATTATTACACCACATTTTTCTTATGCGGAAAACTTCGTCTCTCATACGCGTTTTTCATCTGACGAGTGGACAATACAGGCCCTTTTCTGTATAGTAAAAACGTTATCATCATATAGACGCCCGGAACGTATTTCCGGTCTGAAGCAATTCAGATTGCCTTTCTTTTTTTATACCACACTCATTTCAGCAGGGAACCTCTAAAAATTGAATTTTTTAGATATGTCCATTACGCAGTATATATGTGCAGCTGCACACTTTTTAAAATCCGCAGCTGCCTGAAAAGGATATTACTATGAAATATACAGAACCATGCATTGTACAGCACACGCTTGTACAGGGAATTCCGGCAGTACTATATGGAAAAGAATCACAAAAACTGTATCTGTCGGTACACGGCAAATCCGGCTGCAAGGAAGATTCCGCCGGTTTTGCGCAGAAGGCTGAATCAAAAGGATACCAGACACTTGCCTTTGACCTTCCGGAACACGGCGAAAGGAAAGACGAACACGACACTCCCTGCAATATATGGAACGGGATGCGCGACCTCCGGATTATTATGAACTATGCAGAAGAACGATGGCCGGAAATAAGCGTATACGCAGTAAGCCTTGGGGCGTTTTTTTCACTGATGACGTACCAGCATGATACCCTTCACTCCTGCCTTTTTCTGTCACCGGTGCTTGATATGGAAAAACTTATCAGAAACATGATGGCACACGATGATGTTACGGAACAGGAACTCCGGGAAAAGACGCAGATTCCCTCTTCGTCGGGAGAAAGGCTGGACTGGGACTATTACGACTTTGTCAGGAACAATCCCGTTACGAAATGGACAGCACCGACACGCATTCTGTACGGTGAGTATGATGCACTGACGGACAGAACTACGGCCGAATCTTTTTCGGCAAAATTCGGCTGCGGCCTGACCGTTGCGGAAAATTGTGAACACTGGTTCCATACGCCGGAACAGCTCAAAGTGCTCGACGGCTGGCTGGACAACGTACTCTGAAAAATCAGTGATTACCGGCTCCTTTTCAGTTCTTTCTGGAATTTGGAAATCCGTTTCCATTTTTCCTTATCGGCACGCCGGGCCTGCTCGTTCGTCCGCCGTTCCATCCACTGCTGCTCTCTCTGCAAATCAAGCCAGGCACGGTAGCGGGCTTCATCAAGCTGTCCCGCATTAAGCGCTTCCAGTACTGCGCATCCGGGTTCGCCCGTATGGGAACAGTCGGAAAAACGGCAGCGGCCGGTAAGCTCTGCGATTTCGGGAAATCCGTCGTCTACGCTGTCGGTACTGCCCCAGATTTTCAACTCCCTGATGCCGGGACTGTCAATCATGAGGATGCCCGAGGGAAGACGATACAGCCTGCTCGACGTCGTCGTATGCCTTCCCCGGTGATCTGCCTCCCTGATATGTCCCTCTTTAGCAGCCGGTCCGGTACTTTCTGCGGTACCGGCTGTTTCCTCCGTATCGGTTCCGTATGCGGCACAAAGTTCGGTACGCTGTGCTGCACAGGGACTGCTTTTTCCGGTTCCGTATGCCGCAAGTGCGTTCACAAGCGCGGATTTTCCGACGCCGCTTTTCCCGAGCACGCCGATTGTATCCCCCGGAGAAAGGAACTGCATCAGGCCTTCCATGCCTTCTCCCGTCTTAGCGCTCACGCAGACGGAGGGAACATCGGGCGCGGCATACGATACCGCAGCAAGCGCATATTCCTTCTCTTCCTCCGGTGCAAGGTCAGCCTTATTCAAAACGACACAGACAGACGCACCGGAATTACGCGCTGTTACAAGCGCCCGCTCAAGCAGCCTCTCCAGAAAGTTGCGGCCGCCGTCAAGCGCAAAGACAAGGCAGACCATATCAAGATTCGCGGCGAGAACCTGCTCTTCCGTTTTAGGGCCTGCCGCGGTACGGCTTAATGCAGAACACCGTGAAAGGACAGCACTGATGCGGAGTGTACCCGATTCCTGTTCTACAAGCACCCAGTCACCGGGTACGGGATATTCAGCACGGGACGCGGCTGTATAGTCAAACCTGCCGTTTACCCGTACATCCCCGTATATTCCCGGAGCAATCCGCGTGCGGGGAAAGCCCGGTCTGCCGGAAAAATCGGGACACACAACTTCGTACTGATGGAACTCCCTGCCGGTTACGCGTGCAGGCATGGGTACTGAATCAGGTTCGGACTCTGAGCCTTCTTCCTGTGCAGAGAATTCTTTTCCATTTACAGCCGCAGCATTCCATGCTGAAAAAAACTCCTGTTTCCAGCCCCACGACTCCGGTATAAAATCAACATTCATGACAAACCTCCAGAGGAAACGGCAGATTCGTGACAGCCTTAAGTGCAAGACGAAGCAGCACATTTTCGTCGTCGTCGGCTGCAATTCTGTTCGTTCTGATAGCGCCGCATTTTTCACAGCGGTGAACGATATACCATTCACCGTTGTCTTTGACCCATACGGCGATAGGCCGCAGCATGCCCCCGCAGGGAGAACGGCGGTCGCCGGGCAAAATATCTTCATGCCTGCTGTACAGACAATGAGGACAGTGATTTCTGTTCTTTCCGCCGGATAAAACCGGAGGAACCGTTCTGCCGCAGTTACGGCAGATAAAGGCTTCCGTGCATTCGCGGATTATA
>JBAYAJ010000266.1:0-2976 GCA_041669845.1 Treponema sp. | reverse complement strand
TGAAGCTCTGCTGAAAGAACTGACCCAGCTGCTTACCGGAATTTCAATGATAAAAGAATTAACAAAACGCACGCGCGACTATCTTGTTTCGTTCGGTGAACGTATGTCTGTCCGTATGATGGCGGCATATCTGAAAAAAGAAGGAATTCCTGCACAATATTACGATGCCTGGGACGTTGGTATTTTGAGCGACAGTAATTTTATGTCTGCAGAACTGCTTGACGAAGTATGGAATACCATACCTGCACATCTTGGCGCATACCGTGACGGTATAAGCAGTGCGGTTCCTGTTGTTACCGGATTTATTGCAAAAGACAAAAATGGAAGTATCACAACGCTCGGCCGTGGTGGCAGTGATCTTACTGCGACTATTATAGGGGCGGCTATGAAGGCTGATGAGATACAGACGTGGAAGGATGTTGACGGTATTATGACGACCGATCCCCGTATCTGTACCGACGCCAGGCTTGTACCGGAAGTGACGTATGAAGAGGCTCAGGAACTTGCTATGTTCGGTGCGCAGGTGCTTCATCCGAGGTCTATGCTCCCGTGCAGACGTTCAGGAACGCCTGTCCGTGTAAAGAATTCCTATAATATTGAAAGCCCGGGGTCGATCATTGTTGAAAAGCATTCCGGAAAAGTCCCGCCGGTCTGCGCTATTACCGACGTAAAGCATGTAACGCTTATTGATATTGTTTCAACACGTATGCTGGGTGCGGCCGGATTTCTTGCGCATATCTTTAATCAGTTTCTTAAGTGGAACATCAGTATAGATGTTATTGCGACGAGTGAAGTTTCTGTGTCGCTTACGGTGAACTGCAGAACTGATCTTACGGGGCTTGTGGAGGATCTTGGAAGGGTTGCTGAAGTGCATACACGGTCAGAAAAGGCAATTGTTACCATTATCTGTGATGCGTCTCATTCATCTGCGATTCTTTCTACGGGTTTTGACGCGCTTGCCGACGAAGGTATCAACGTACAGATGATAAGCCAGGGAGCAAGTAAAGTTAATATCAGTATGATTGTTGACGATGATGAGGCAGACCGTACCGTACAGATCCTTCACCGTGCATATTTCGGCTGAGTAGGGGTTGTTTTTTCATCCGGCAGGCTGGTACGATTGAAACTGCACCGTTTTAATTATATTATATAATACATGAATCTGAACGATATTCGTGCAAATGCATATAAAAACGGTGCCCGGATTGAAAAATCCGGGGATGATAAATCAAAAGTACAACCGTTTGTTTCTTCCCGGGAACACACTGGAAACGACCGGCAGACGGGTGCAAAGAACGGGCAGCAGACGTTCAGCGGCGTCAACCGGGAAGTTGATGATATTTTCAGGAAAAGTAAAAAACTTTCAAAGCAGCTCAACTCTCCGGACATGAAAGCTGATGACGAATTAACAAAAAAGACCGACATACTTAAAGAGGGCGGTCTTCTGAAAGTCCCTGTCGAAGAGGGGCAGAACGGTGGTAAGGATAGTGTGTACCGCCGGGTTGCTAAATTTCTTCTTATTATCGGCGTTGATGAAGCTGCAAAAGTCATGCAGCATCTTACTGAAGAGCAGACTGTAAAGATTATTCCCGAAATTGCATCGATCCGCAGCGTAAGTCCTGATGAAGCATCGGCAATATTATCTGAATTTCAGGGACTGATGCAGAAGGCACGTGATACCGGCGGTGTCGATACAGCACGGGAAATGCTTGAGAAGGCATACGGCAGCAAAAAGGCGCAGGAACTTCTTAATAATGCAGTCCAGTTTCCGGAAGGAAAGCCGTTTGAATATCTGAATGATGCAGACAGTGAACGCGTATTTTTTCTTTTGAAGGATGAATCGACTGCGGTTCAGACACTTGTTCTGTCCCGTATTGTACCAAAAAAAGCAGCAGCAGTTATAGACCAGATGGATACTGAAACGAAACGTCTGGTAATTGAGCGTCTTGCAAAAATGCAGCCTGTTTCTCCAGAAGTACTGCGGCGTGTCGATCAGTCTATGCACGAGAAGTCGCTTTCTATGACTACAGAAAAAGCCGAAGTCATAGACGGGCGCAGTGCTCTTGCAGAAATTCTGAAGCGTATGTCGCCTGCTTCGGAGGACGAAATACTTTCATCCCTGTCCTGCGACGATCCCGACCTTGGGCAGGATATGCGCAGCCGTCTTTTTACGATTGAAGACGTTGAACACGCTGATGACCGGTATCTGCAGGAATTACTGCGTACTATGGGCGAAAAAGACATTGCATATCTTATAGCCGGAAAGACTGATACGTTCCGTGCGAAGATTCTTCATAATGTCTCGGCAGGACGGGGAGATACGGTTCTTGAAGAAGAACAGCTTCATAAACCGATGCTCCGCCGCGACTGTGACGACATAACGAATAAATTTCTGGGGACAATGCGTGCGGCATACGAACAGGGGAAGTTTAAGATTACCGGCCGTGACGAAGACGAGTATGTAGAATAATAAGGAGATATTAATTGCAGCAGTTCTATAAAGGTTTTGATCTGATTTCTGTTACTGAAGTGCCTGATTGTGAATCGAAGGGAATATATCTCCGTCACCGGAATACGGGACTGGAGGTGTTCCATCTGCTGAACAAAGACGAGGAAAATTTATTTTCATTTACATTTCGTACGCCTGCCGCTGATTCCACTGGAGCACCGCATGTACTTGAACATTCCGTGCTCTGCGGTTCTGAAAAATTTCCGCTTAAGGAACCGTTTGTTAATCTTATGAATCAGAGCGTCTATACGTTTCTTAACGCAATGACATACCCCGATAAGACAGTGTATCCTGCAAGCTCCATGAATAAAACCGATTATTTTCATCTTATGGACGTATACGGAGATGCTGTTTTTTTCCCGCTGCTTAAAAAAGAGACGTTTCACCAGGAAGGGCACCGGCTTGAAATTGACGACAAAGGAAAGTATACGATACAGGGCGTTGTTTATAACGAAATGAAAGGAAAC
>JBAYAJ010000265.1:0-2977 GCA_041669845.1 Treponema sp. | reverse complement strand
TGCACTCATCTCTGAAGATGCGGTTTTTACTTCCATCGTACTGTCGTTCATGAGGCGGAGCGCTTCTCCGATTTGTTTTGAACCTTCCTGTTGTTCCGACATTGCATTCTGGATGTTTTTTACAAGAGAATCTGTTTCCTTTATTTTCTGTTCTACAGATGAAAATACGGCGCCGGAATCATTTGAAGCTGTTACAACAGATTGTATTGAATCTTTTATTTTTTTCAGCTGTTCACCGATTGTCCGTGACTGTCCGCCTGATGTTTCCGACAATTTTCTTATTTCATCTGAGACCACACTGAATCCTTTTCCCGCTTCTCCTGCATGAGCAGCTTCAATTGCTGCATTCATTGCCAGAAGATTTGTCTGTTCGGCTATACTTGCTATAGCTTCATTTGCATCCTGAAGCATTTCCGACTGCTGTGCGATGAGCTGTATCTGTTCGCTTACATGTTCCTGCCGTGTAATACCTGCTCCGGCGCTTTTTTCCAGTCCATTGAATGCTTCTGCCATTGTACCGACAGAGGTATTTACATTTTTAATGTTTGCAATCATCTGTTCTACTGCCGCTGAACCTTCGTTTATACCGGCCGCCTGAGTTTCGATCATTTTTTCAAGAGAAATAATATTCTGTGATATTTCAGTGACGGCTCCGGCTGTTTCCTCAACGCTTGAAGACTGATTCAGGATTTCAGAGTTTACGCTGTGTATGTCGCCGATTATCTGGGTAATAGCAGAAGACGTGTCTTCAACTCCGGACTGCAGTTCGTTTCCTGCTGAAGAAAGTATTTTTTTTGAATTTTGTACTCCGCCTATAATCAACTGGAGTTTTGCCATAAATGCATTAACTCCGCGTACAACTGCTCCGATTTCATTGTTTGACGTTTCTTCTATCCGCTGGGTAAGATCAGCATTTCCGGAAGATATTTTCTGTACTGCAGTTTTTACATCCTTGAGCGGACGTATGCGTTTCATAATTATAAATGCACTGCCGGCCAGAAACAGTAATCCCCAGATGATGCAGCCTGTGACGATCAGTCTGGTAAAACGGTCTGCGGTAGCGTTCAGCTGTGTATCAGGTATTGCTGCTCCGACGGACCAGAAGGTTCCCTTTACCGGTGCATAAAAAATAGCGGCATGTTCTCCTTTGCCTAGACGTGCCCGTATTCGTCCCCGTTGACCGTTTATCATCTGTTTTGCGAGCGATGCAATTCCTGTGTCACTGTTTTGTGATAGATCTGTATGTGCAATAGTCTTGTCAGGGTGGGCTATGACGACACCTGTTCCATCGACAATAAACAGGTACCCGTTTTTACCGATTTTTGTTTTTTCCACATACTGCTGAAGCAGGTCGGTTTTTACGACACCGGCAAAAAAACCTATTTTCTGCTTTTTATTGTTATACGCTGCGACGCAGACTTCAAAAACAGGTGCGTTGAGTAATTTTGACTCAAGTTGATTGGTAACGTAGATGTCTTTTCCATCCTGCATAATTGCTTTAAAATAATCTCTGTCAGAAATGTTTACATCTGAACCAAGTCCGCTGTGTGCTGTACCGTCGGGAGTGCAGAAAAAAACACTGTCGAATTCATTAGATCTCCTGTCTGCAATACTCCTGAGCCATGCTGTTATCTGTTCAGGAGTACCGTTTTTTACGATATCTGACTGGGTATACATATGAACTTCATTGATTGATTTTTCAGTCCATAAGTTTATAGTATCGGCAAAAATCGGCATCATTCCTTCCATGGTATCCCGGTAGTCTCCCTTTGTACCGTTTGAAACCAGAGAAATCGATAATACTGCCATAAAGACAAAAAGAATAAGTACGAGCAGCCCCTGCCGCATCGAAAGCTGAAAAATCAGGCTTTTAGTTTTTTTATTCATTATTCTGTACCTCAGAATCTGTTTTTCTCTCTGAATCTGTATATTTTTAAATATAGTCATTGATATAAACAATCGTACATAGTGATAGAGATTGTATTAACAAAAAATTATCTTCCGGCTGAATTATTTATATATATATCCGGGCTGTGCAATTGCTTCTCCTGTTACAGGCTTGCTGAAATAGTAGCCCTGAATATAGTCGCATAGAAATTTTTTAAGTCTGTCGCACTGCCGTTTTTCTTCAATACCCTCTACTGTGATTTTGAGTCCAAGACAGTGCGACAGACTTATGATATTCTCAATAACAGCATCTTTTCCGTCATGAAGATAAGTGTCTATAAAAGATTTATCGAGTTTTATTTTATAGACGGGCATATAGGTAAGGTAGCTGATTGATGAATATCCTGTACCGAAATCATCAAGTGCAAGTTTTATCCCGATTGCCGCAAAATCAGTGAACAGTTTCATTGCTGCAGCATTGTGGGCAAGCAGAATACTTTCAGTAATTTCAATTTCAATCAGATTTGGGGAAATATTATACTGTTTAAGCAGGCCGTTCAGATAATTAACGTACTCTCTGTCCCTGATTTGTTTGCTGGAAAAGTTTATTGATACAGGCCGGAGTTTGAGGCCGCCTTTTTTCCATAGTGCAAGCTGCCTGATGACTTTTTCCGTTACAATTCTTCCAATTGAAAGAATGAGGTCTGTTTCTTCTGCAACAGGTATAAACTGACCTGGAGACAGAGGACTGTTTTTCAGCCGTACAAGTGCTTCGAAACAGTATGTTGTCCCTGAAGACGGATCTACCTGCGGCTGGTACAGGACGGTAAAACCGTCATTCCGGCATGCTTTATCCAGTTCTGTTTCAATCTGTTTTTTTTGAATAAACTGTGTTGTCATGACGGTGTCATAGTACATACAGGTATTCTTTCCCGATTTTTTTGCGGAGTACATTGCAAGATCGGCGTTCCCGACAAGTTCGCTTGCTTTTATTGCGCCATTCTCTGTACTGGCAATTCCAATGCTTATTTTAAGAAAATGTTCCTTTCCCAAGAATGTTATGCCCTGCTCAAACACTTCCTTGATTTTT
>JBAYAJ010000264.1:0-2996 GCA_041669845.1 Treponema sp. | reverse complement strand
CGGCGCAAATGAAAGCAATGTCGCCATGACGGCAACGGAAACCATCACGTCGAACGAACGCGTGCTTGGTGCGGATCCGCTCGTGGAGTACCGGGCGGCGACTGATACGGAACCTGAAAAAACCGGCGGTATCGGTGAGGAAGATCTTGTCGTCATAACACTGCCGTACATTCACACGGCCCGCGAAGGTGTAGTTCGTCTGGGTACACTGCTTGAGCAGTACGGAACGTATGAGATGAACGGAATTGCTTTTTCCGACGTACATGAAATCTGGTGGTTCGAGACAATCGGAGGCCATCACTGGATGGCGCGCCGCGTCCCCGACGATGCATACGTAGTCATGCCCAACCAGCTTGGAATAGACGATTTTGATCTGCACGATGCGCTCGGGGAACAGAAGAACTTCATGTGTTCTGCGGACCTCGCGGACTTTACTGCCGCATACCACCTTAATCCTGCAAACGGGAAAAATGCCTCTTCCGGCACCAGCATAAATGCCCGCGGTGCGTTCGGCAGTCACGACGATGCGGACCATGTCTATAACACACCGCGCGCGTGGTTTATGGAACGGTATTTTAATCCGCATACATCAGTGTGGGAAGGACCGGCCGCCGAATATACGCCTGCATCCGACAACATTCCCTGGTGCAGGATTCCGGAAAAGAAAATCACCGTCGAGGATGTAAAGTACGTTTTATCGTCACACTTTCAGGGAACGCCGTACGACCCGTATGCGGCGTACGGGGATCCGTCCCTGCGCGGTGCGTTCAGGTCTATCGGTATAAACCGCAATGACTTTATGGCACTGTTCCAGATACGTCCGTACGGACCTGAGTGCTGCAGTACCGTTGAATGGATTGCGTTCAGCTCGAATGTATTTAATGCACTTGTACCGTTTTACACAAACTGCGGCACCACACCGGAGTATCTTTCGAATACAACGGAAGAAGTTTCAACGGAAAACTTTTACTGGACAAACCGGATTATTGCGGCACTCTCAGATGCTCATTACGGAAAATGCCTTCCGCATATAGAACGGTACCAGCAGACAGTGCAGTCACGCGCGCACGGAATTATTAATTCGTACGACGCAAAACTGGAAGCGGAACATGATGCTGCAAAACGGACGGCGCTCTGTGAAAAGGCTAACGGTGAAACTGCAGACATGCTCAAGAAAGAGTCACAGGATGTACTTAACAACGTTCTGTTCGAATCAAGCTGCCTCATGAAAAACGCCTACGCCCGTTCCGACACATAAGACGGTACTGGTGACCGACGCCCGGCAGCAGCATTCTGACAGTGACAGGCTTACATTCCTATATGATTCATTAACCCGTAAACAAGCAGAGCAGGCCAGACAACCGCTTTCAGGAAACCAAGCACCCCTGCCCAGAATGTTGCAGCATGAGAAATAAAATAAACAGCCGCACCGATAAAACCGATACCGTATACAGCGCCTGCTGTTCCGTTACCATTGTGATTGCATCCCATACATTTCCCCCATTAAAATATATTCAGTATAAAACTTTCTCTGACAGTTTTTTCTTATTCTTCCTGTTTTCCGGTGGCATCGTGTGCAAAAACAGGCACATTACGATGCTCGACAGATGTCGAAAAAACTATCTGCGTATGTGTCTTTCCGAAATGCTGCAGTTCATTTATAAACCGGTCCAGTTCCTCTGTTTTACGGAACGCGACTTCAATAAGCATGGCATAGTCTCCGGTAACACAGTTGCATTCTATAACATTTGGTACAGATTTTATATAGGGATAGAACTCAGGCTTCTGTTTCGGTTCCACTTCAAGGTTTATAAAGGCTTTTATAAAGTAACCGAACTGGTGATAATTCAGTTTTACCTGATAACCGCTGATCAGATTATCATGTTCCATACGCTCTATGCGGGCAGATACTGCCGGTGAAGACAGGCATACTTCCGCAGCAATCTGCTTCACGGAAGTCCGTGCATTCCGCTGCAGAATATTAAGAATTTTCAGATTAACTTCGTCAAGTTCTTTTTCCATAGCCATACTATATCATATATGTGTATAAAAAAGGAATGTTTAAATTATAATGTTTTACACTATAAAATGTTTATTTTATTCCGAATTTACAGCATAAAACTATATTTTATACATATTTTATTTTATTATATTTACCAATTTAGTGAATTAAAATACACTTCCTGCATAAAACAGGAGTTCACAAAATGAAAACAGAAAAACGTATTGAATCTGATTCGATTGGAAGTATGAGCGTACCCGCAGCCGCATATTACGGGGTTCAGAGTCTCCGTGCCATGAATAATTTCCCTATCACGGGAATGCCGCTCAATCCTGTTTTTATTACAAGTCTTGCCCGCATTAAAAAGGCAGCCGCATATGCAAATAATGAAAGCGGTGTATTACCGGCAGAAAAAAAGGATGCCATTGTAAAGGCCTGCGATGAAATTATTAACGGATGTTTCAGAGGAGAATTTATTGTCGACGCTATTCAGGGCGGTGCCGGTACGAGTGCCAATATGAATATAAATGAAGTAATTGCAAACCGTGCCGACGAACTTATGGGAGGAAAACGCGGAACGTATACATTTATTAATCCGAACGATGACGTTAATAAATCCCAGTCAACGAACGACGTTGTTCCCACTGCCGGTAAACTCACGGCGCTTACCATGATCGCTCCGCTTGAAGCAGAACTGCTGAGACTGGAAAAAGTACTTGCAGCTAAATCTGCCGAATTTTCCGGTATCGTTAAAATGGGAAGAACCCAGCTGCAGGATGCCGTACCTATGACGCTCGGACAGAGTTTCCGTGCCTATGAAAGCATGATCGGCCGCTGCAGGAAACAGCTTGAAAATGTAAAAAAAGAACTGCTTCAGGTAAATCTGGGCGGTACGGCAATCGGAAGCGCTCTGAATGCCCCGGAAATTTATGAACAGCGTGTTGTTCCGGTTCTTGCACGCATAACAGGATATCCGCTTGAACAGGCAGGGGAT
>JBAYAJ010000263.1:0-3009 GCA_041669845.1 Treponema sp. | reverse complement strand
TTCGGAACTGTCAAACGGTGAAAAAATGATTTTTGCTTTATATCTGCTGGTTGTCTGTTTTGGAACAGCTGATTTTTCGCTGTTTCTTGACGAACCTGATAATTTTGTGTCACTGCGTGAAATACAGCCGTGGCTGCAGATTGTGGAGGACGCAGCCGGAAAATCGCAGTGTATTATTGTATCGCATAATTCTGAAGTAATAGACTACCTTGCACAATCTCCATACGGAAAATGGCTTTCGAGGACTGCATACGGGGCAACACGTGTTGCAGCCCCTCCAGCTGCAGGCGGTAAAGGAATTACCTATTCTGAACTGATAGCGAGGGGCGATACTGATGACTAAAACTGCCCGGTACATCATATTGTGTGAAGACAGGCAGACGCAGTGTCTTATTTTTGATTTTTTGAAAGTCCAGAATATAAACAGAAGAAAGATACGCTGTTATCCATTGCCTGCTGATACAGACAGTGGGTGCGGCGAAGCATACGTCAGGCAGCATTATCCTGAGGAATTGCAGTATTTACGTTCAAAGAATTATAACGATGTAATTTTGTTTGTATGTATTGACGCCGATAGTGAAACGTTTAAACATCGTTATGAGCAATTGGAAGAAGCATGCAGAAAGCCGGGCATACCTGTCCGGACGGGAAAAGATGCAGTTGCGTATTTTATACCCAAACGGAACATTGAGACGTGGATACAGTGGTATACCGATAAGTCTGCAAATGAAACGGATACCTATCCGCATAAGAGGGGGCATGAGGCAGACTGTAAAGAACAGGCTGGAAAAATGGCAGAAGATTTTAATTCCGGTGTTTTCGAAGCGGGGGAGCTGCAGTCTATTACTGCTGCAAAGAAAGAATATGAGAAGCTTCCCTGATTCCCTGACGGAAGATGAACTCCGGAGCGCCGGAAGCCTGGAATAATTGTTCCGGAAGTACAGATGTATTTTCTTTATCAACAGGAGATTTATTCTGAATGTCACGGATATTTTTCAATAAACCAGTCTGATTTCAACGTGAAACCAGACTGGTTTTATCTTTTTGTTTTTGTTCTATGCGTTCCGTGAAAAGCTGTTTATCCTGTACAGTTTTTCGTTTCCGGATCCGCCTCCCGTACAGAGGTGCAGCCCCTGTTCTCCGTTGGAAAAATCACAGAAAAGAAAATCAGCCGGCTCTGCACGATGATGTGAAAGAATTTTTCTGCCTCATAATTCTGCCGTCCTGCGAAAGATTTCCCTGGAATTATGCTGCAAATGGTATAATGCGTTTGCCCTGTGTTTACTGACACTTTTTTGTTTTTATCATCAATTAAAAAAAGAACAATAAAATTCTTATTGATCAGAACTCCATAGCCGTTTTTTGTAATGAAAACAGGCTCCTCATTGAAACAGTTCCATGATACTGTTTCGGGTTTCTGTTATGAGTATTTTTTGATGCTGTATAATTTTGCAGATATCAATAAACTGTAGTATTTTTAAATGGTACATAGTGATTTTTACAGGGGCAGGGTTATGACCGCAGTCAAAGAACAGGCCGTTACTCTTATTCAGAGCATGAGCGATGAAAAAGTTTCTTATGTTCTCGATATTATCAATGGTATACAGGGACTTTCCTCAGAAACGGGCGAACAGGAAGATATTGCAAAACGTCGTCAGGCTATGGCAATTCTTCAGAAATTCCGCGGACGCCTGCCGGCAGACTTGGATTATAAAAAAGCACTTTCAGATGCCCGTAATGAAAGGTTTGGCGCATGACAGTACTTCTCGACACAAATATTCTTCTTGATTATTAACAAAATAGAGGTTCCCTATACTAAATCTTTCAGCAGGGATGTTAAGCTTATGAATAAGCGTAAGTATAACATGAAAGAATTAACGGATCTGCTTAACAAATAGAAACAGAATGAATCAAAATTCCGGTAAGTATTATGCAGGAGCTTTTTTGAGTGCATCCTGCAATATGCGGCTGAAATTCATACCTGCATCTTCCGCTTTTTTGTTGAGCCACGCAGGTATGGTGAGTGTCTTTACTGTACGTGTAAATACGTGTTTACTGAAATATTTTCGCAGCTGTTTTTCTTTTACTGAGAAATCCGCTAAGATTTATGCAAGCATTTCCCTTAGAGATGTTTCAAGTACCTGTGAGAAGTTTATTCCCTGTTTTTCCGCCTTTGTCTTAAGCCAGCGTGGAATAGTGCAGTTAGTTTTTACCCGGCGGTTATCCATTTCGTCTCTGACAATATCCGGGTATATGGTAACGGGTATAACCATATCTCCTTCTGCCGTTTTTATTCCCGACAGATGCGCCTCCGGCAGATGTTCTTTGTCTTTTTCCATACCGTAAATATGAAGTTCCAGCGCTTCTTTTGCCATACGCTGGGCGTCTTCGATGTTTTTCCCATAACTGGTACAGCCGGGAAGGTCAGGGAACCAGACGGAAAAACAATCGTATTACTCGGGCAGTTTGTATACGATATCCGTGCTGATGCCTGCGGTGCCCGGAGCAAGGTATCCGGGGATGACGACGCGGCAGCCTTTGTCCGCGCGCAGGAAAAGGACTTCGTGAAGTATGCCTGAGACATGTACAATGTATACGTCCTTTACGGGTTCGTCCGGTGCGGAACCTGCGAACCGGATGTGCCGGGTGCGTACGCGGAGCAGGCATTCGACGGTACGGTCCGCGCCGGTAAGGGAGGCACGGGGGGTGCGTGCAAGTGTGCCGGTCAGGATGACCGGAATTGTGTATGGGTTTTCCATACAGAGTAATTCGTTTGCACTTTACGATTTTACGCGGTTTTTTCTGATGTTTTTTTAAAATAATACTATGCGGAAGTTCATGCCGGGAAAAATATCCGCTTCTCCGCTGTTTTTTCATTTGTGAGCACTTCCTCTGTCTTTTTGTTTTCTGCTTGCTTTTTGCTATTTAAGCTGATACAATGTTCATTGTCTTGAACATCCGGTGCGGAGAGAATACCAGCATGTTTCGGCGGCGGCACTTCCACACACC
>JBAYAJ010000262.1:0-3015 GCA_041669845.1 Treponema sp. | reverse complement strand
TGTCATGAATGAAGCAACAATAAAGAAGTATATCCATGAACAGGAAACCCACGATATAGCGATGGATAAACTGGGTACGAAAGAATACGAAGACCCGTTTACGGGTAGTAAATAGTACAAAAGTCCCTTCAAGGGACAGCGTGGGTCAAATTACGATAGTCTTGAACAAAGTGAAAGCAGACGCCTTGAGACGTAGTTTGAGAACCTAGCCTTATAGGCTAAGTGCAAACCACCCCTTTGAGGGGTGGTTATGATTTATTTGTATTACAGCAGCACTTGTGCTGTCTGTTTTTCTGATGGAGTCGATTAATAAAGCTGTTGAAATGAAACCGGAAAAAAATTTTTTTTATACGGGAAACGACGGTGCGGAGATGCCTGTCTGGGTATGCGGGAATACAGGATCGAACATATTTATAGTGTATCTTGCCGGAGGTCCCGGAGATTCCTGCCTTTTGGAGCATTATTCGTGCGGAGGGTTTAATACCCCGCCCCTTGGGGCGTATGAGGGGGTATTAAATCCCGACTGCAATACCTTTAGAGAACTCCATACCTCGACGCTTGCGTCGAGGTTGGTGATTCCGTACCAATGAATGAACTTGAAAAAAAATACCGGATTGTTTATTTTGATCAGCGGAATTCGGGAAGAGCAGAAGGCAGATTTGTAAAAGAAAGGATATCTTTAAACCAGTTCGTAAAGAATACGGATCACATTATCGATGTCATTAATCAGAAATATAACAATCCGTCTATTATATTGATGGGGCACAGCTGGGGAGGAACATTAGGTACTGCATATCTTCTTGACAGCGCAAGACAGCAGAAAATAAAAGGATGGATTGAAATTGACGGCGGTCATAATTGGACAGGACTTGAAAAAGAATCAAGATTGTATGTGATGAATTACGCATATCAGCATAGAAACGAAAAGAAATGGAAAAGAGTATTCGACTGGTATAAAAAAAATCCTGTAATTAATAAGAATAATATTGTACGGCATGCTGTATATCTTCAGGAATCACATGCATATACGCCGAAGGAAGCGTCCGGGTATAACGGTTATATCATTCCCATCCGGAAAATGCTTTTTTCATATTACTACAATGTAATTAATTCAAATTACAGAACGTATAAATTAGCAGGAGTGATGGACACATTCAGTATAAATCTGACGGACCGGATGCACAAAATAAAAATACCGTCACTTATTATCTGGGGAGAAAAGGATTACCGGATTTCAAGTAAATTCGGTTACGAGGCGTATAATGCAGTCGGTTCCGTTTCCAGTGAAATAGTTATTTTACCGCATTCGGGGCATTTTCCGGTACCAGCAGATTATCCTTTGTTTACGAAGAGCGTCGACAATTTTATAAAGTCTCTCTGAACACTACCCGTGTTCCCTTCCTTAAGATATTTTACTGCGGCATTCAAGGCATCTTTTGAAGCGGTTTGAATATCGGGAATCAGTATTCGTTCGTCTGTCTTCGTCCGGTCCGGACGGATAAAACGTTTATGTGAAATTGTTCCGGCGATATGGGAATTGTTGAGCTGGAACCGGATAATATCACCGTAACTTGAAGGCATATTGGAACTTGGTTCTCCGATAATAGTTCCAAGTTTTCCGTCGCGGACAAATACTGCGAGCATCGTTGCTGAACTGAATGTACAGCAGTCCGTTAAAACTACAAGATGTACCGCAGGATTTGGTTTTCCTCTTCCTTTTCCGCGGTAATTATATGATCCGCTTTTTCTGAAATATCCGCACTGTTTTTCTGCTTCGGGTGAATACCGTACGAATATGCTGTATTCAGGTGGTTTCATGTCCATTGCGGCAAGTAACCGTGTACATGCCGTTGAGTTTCCGCCGCCGTTGCCGCGCGCATCAAGTATTACTTTCGTAGTTCCGTTTTTTACTGCCTGATGTAATTTCTCTGCAATTATTTTTAATCCGGCATCATCAGTACATGTGTTAAAATCTACAATAAAAATACCGTCGTCGATATACCAGCTGTTCTTTTTCAGGGCAGTGTTTTCAGAAGAAAATCCTGCAGGTAAAAAATTATACGAGACAGTACTACCGTCAGAGAATGTAACAGGTACACTGTTTTCTGCGGTAGTACCGCCGGCAAGGTGCATCACAACTTCATACCGGCAGAATTCTGTATAATTAAGGGCCTGTGCTGCTTCATTTTCCGCCGGCCGCATGCCGTCGATTCTGCTGAAAAAAGCCGAAACAGGTACGTTGTCGACTTCGGTTACAAACAGTGAACTGTTATCCGGATATAATTTCTTATTACGATATTCCCATTCAATGTCAAGAATTTTACCTGGATTCCATTCAATACCGGTATGACCATCCCTGAAAAAACAGAGATATTCTGCCGTCGCCAGACTGAACTGTTCTACCGTCATAGATCCGTCTGTTTCACCGGTATATATTTTCTTTGCAGCTGTGTATTGGCTTTTATTTTTAGTAAGTGCAAAATACGGGTGAATATCTTCTGCATATTTTATCATCTGATTCCGGTCGGCAGCGGTCTGTTCTGCAGAAAGAATCGTGCCGGGAGGAAGGGGAGGCTGCATTCGAGGAGATGAATATTTTAAAGAAACCGGAGAGAGTGAAAGAAAAGAAATACTACTGATAACAATGATACCGGCAGCTGTCGATATTCCGATAAAAAATTTTTTATGTTTCATGTATTTCTCCGGAAAGTACAGACATTACTAAGTATACTACATATGATGCACAGCATTTACACTGTTTTTTCAGCGGTATGTTAAAACAAAGAACCGCCATAATTACTTAATTATGGCGGTTCTTAAGTCGGGCGACGCGGATTTGAACCGCGGACCTCTTGGTCCCGAACCAAGCGCGCTACCAGCTGCGCTATTGCCCGATACGTGTGTTTTTTAGAAAAACATACGGTGTGAAAAAAATACCCATTCCTTGGAATGGGTTGTAGACGGGAGCGACGGGGCTCGAACCCGTGATCTCCGGCGTGACAGGCCAGCGCGATA
>JBAYAJ010000261.1:0-3022 GCA_041669845.1 Treponema sp. | reverse complement strand
TCGTACATCTTTGAATTGTCCGACACAAGTTTACAGCGGCTTGTATCCGCAAGGAAATCGTGATCCATGAGCAGAGCTGATGCGCTCATGACAAGCGCCCCCGGTTTTAACCACGCTGCTTCAGCATGCGGATTTTCATCATATGCCGGAGCGTTTGTCGTGCCGAAATAGACTATATCAGAATCTCTGCATGCTTCCTCTTCCGTTTCACATTGAATAAAATTTTTAATATTCGGGCATTTCTCTTTACAGAACGCAATAAAATCATCAATTCCTTTCTGTCCCCTTCCCCTTATCTTTACTGTTGTAATACCGGGCTTCTCCGTTGTAAACGCAAGCATTGCGGTTCTTCCCATGACTCCAGGGCCCACGATCGTTACGGTATCCGGATCTTTCACGGAAAGGTATCTTACACCAAGACCGGGAACGGCACCCGTACGCATGGCGCTCAGAACATTTGCCGACATATATGCAAGCGGGGCGCCTGTGTACATATCCATAAGCGTAAGCATGAGAATAGACCTGGGCAGGCCTTTCTCTCTGTTTGACTGATTCGAGCCGTAACATTTTATACCGCACAACCGGAATCCGCCGCCGACATACGCCGGCATTGCAACAAAACGATAATCGGGACCAAGCAGAGGCATTCCGGGAACATCCGATTCTCCGGGAAACTTCATCATGATGCCGTGCTCGTTTCCGTTCGGCCCACCCATGCGGTAATCACCTTTTCCGATAAGGGAAAAAAGTTCATCCATTGTGTCGATGCAGCCGGCCATATCTTCGACGCCGGCTTTGAGCATATCCTGTTCATTAAGATACAGAAAATCGACTTCAGGATAATTCGTATCTGACTTCATCCGCTGCTCCTTACACTGTAATGTGTATTGTTAATAAATTAAAGCATGCAAATATACGTATGCAGTTCTCTGTTTATTATTTCCAACGCTGCTTATAATGAATATTTATTTTCTGAAAGTCAATTCTGATTTTTACAATTCCGTTTTTTACAATAACAAAAATGATGTATCGCTATACTACACATTATTACAAACTGACTGGAGGCTGTATGCAGAACAGAATTACTGAACATCCCATACTGGGGATACCGCAGAAAGGCAGACTCGTTTCTTTTACTCTTGACGGCAAAGCTATGGAAGGCTATGAGGGAGAACCGATTGCTGCGGCTTTAAAGGCAGCCGGGATCATGATTCACCGGTATACCGCAAAACAGCACAAACCCCGCGGTATTTTCTGTGCAATCGGAAGATGCACTGACTGCGTTATGATTGTCGACGGAAAACCGAACATCCGTACATGCGTTACACCGCTGAAGGAAGGAATGGAAGTTAGAACGCAGTACGGCTGTTCTGCAAAAAAGGATGACACACTATGAGAAGATATAATCTTATTGTTGTGGGAGCAGGTCCTGCAGGACTGTGCGCAGGCATTGAAGCCGCAAAACGGGGAATGTCCGTTATCGTATTTGATGAAAACGAGAAACCCGGCGGCCAGCTCTTTAAGCAGATACATAAGTTTTTCGGTTCAAAAGAACATAAAGCAAAAATACGCGGTTTCAAAATAGGAGAACTACTGTTGCAGGAAGCTGCTGTAGCCGGTGTTGAAGTACAGCTCAATGCGGTTGTCACAGGTCTTTATCCGGACAAGGAAATCATGGTAAAGCACGGCGATAAAATGCATCACTACAAGGGAGACAGCATCATCATTGCGACAGGCGCTGCAGAAAATATGGTGCCGTTCGAAAACTCGACGCTTCCCGGTGTCATCGGGGCCGGAGCAGCCCAGACACTTATGAACCTTCACGGCATAAAACCGGGAAACCGTATTCTGATGCTCGGCAGCGGCAACGTAGGGCTCGTAGTAAGTTTTCAGCTGCTGCAGGCAGGATGCGAAGTAGCAGCCCTTGTTGATGCTGCACCGCGGATCGGAGGATACGGTGTTCATGCAGCAAAAGTTGCACGGACAGGAGTCCCGTTCTACCTCTCGCATACAATTATTAAAGCTGAAGGTACGGACCACGTTACGGGAGTCATTATCGGAGAAGTGGACGATCACTTTAAACCGATCCCGGGAACGGAAAAACAGTTCGACGTGGACACAATCTGTATTGCTGTCGGCCTTTCCCCAATGTCTCAGCTGCTCAAAATGTCCGGCTGCAAAATGGAAGACAATCCAAGACGCGGCGGAGAAGTGCCTGTCGTCGATGAATACGGAGAGACTTCGGTACCGCAGCTTTTTGCAGCCGGAGACGTATCCGGCATAGAAGAAGCCAGTTCTGCAATGATAAAAGGAAGGATGTCCGGTATCCGCGCGGCATATGAACTCGGTTTCTGCAAAGAAAACGAAACGGAAAGGCTACTTGATAAATGCAAAGTCGATCTGGACAGTCTGCGTCAGGGAATGTTTGCACCGGGGAACAAAGGCAAATTGATTGAAAAGACAGAGGAAGGTATTCCGGTTTCGATGAATCTGCTCACAAAAGGATTCGTCGCAGACGGTGAAATAGTACATTTTCCGGGAGTAACAAGTCAGAAGGGAATTCATCCGGTAATTGAGTGCACGCAGAACATTCCCTGCAATCCGTGCCAGGACGCATGTGTAAAACACTGCATCAAAATAGGCTCCCATATTACGTCACTGCCAATCGTTGAAAATCCTGCACCGTGTACCGGCTGCGGTCTGTGCGTCGCATCATGCTCCGGTCAGGCTGTTTTTCTTGTTAATGAAAATTACGAGCCTGGTTTTGCGAGTATCACGTTGCCGTACGAATTTTTACCGCTGCCGGAAAAAGGCGACAAGGGAAAGGGACTCGGCCGGGACGGGAAGCCTGTCTGTGATGCCGAAATCATCGATGTAAAATCAGTACCCGCATTCGATCACGCAAATCTGGTGACCATGAAAGTCCCGGTTGATTTTGCAATGAAAGCGCGTTTTTTCAAGGCAGTGTGATAAAACAGGAGTTATAACATGAATGATAGATTACGTGATATAGGACCGTTCG
>JBAYAJ010000260.1:0-3044 GCA_041669845.1 Treponema sp. | reverse complement strand
GTTGCACGCTTTCGAGCAAAAGAAGAAATCTTGCTGTCGGTATCGATATAGACAGACTTTGCAGCACCGACTGTATAATCAACAGCAGCAGAAGACGTAGAACCAAGTGTTATAGTACGCGCAGCAGACATACCGGATCCTGCCGCGAATGATTCTTTTCCGCCGAACGTCTGCGGCGGTACAAAATTCCGTATCTGTTGTCCGGGAAAGACCGCAGCAGGAACCTCACCGGATGCTGATACCGCATTTCTGGATAAAGATGCCGACAGACTACCGGAAAGTCCTGACACAGTACGCACGTACCGTGTATAATCTTTTGAAATAACCGATGCTGTAGGATTTATTTTAGCGAGATAAACAGTACGATTTTCAGGAAGCCCGCTGATCAGCACAGACAATGTCTTCGGTTTGACTTCAAAAACTCGTAATGCATCAGAATACTGCCACTGCGCAGTTTCTGTCGCATCCGTAGTATTCGAATCCGGTTCAGACACGTTAACGCATCCTGAAAAAATAAACAATACGATTACTGTACAAACCGCTGCTGCATTGAAACGTTTCACTTAAACCCCCTGAATATGTTTAATCATACCATGCTCAGGAGATTTTGTAGACAGTATAATTTGAAAAGCTTGAGAAATTTTGTAAATAATTTTCTATAACAGCAGTATTATGAATAATACTCAGGAATCATAATAACGAACCGCGCACCGCTTTTTCCGTCAGTACGGCCTGTTTCACAGACTGTTCCTCCGTGTATCTGGATAATATGCGACGTTATGGAAAGTCCAAGTCCGGTACCGCCGGCTTCCCTGCTCCGGCCTTTATCAACCCGGAAGAAGCGCTCAAAAATCCGTCCCCTGAACTGAGGAGGAATACCCTGCCCCGTATCCTGTATGATTATTTCTGCAAATAATTTTCCTGATGCGTCAGCCTTCCGCGTTATACTGCAGTCTATGTATGATCCGGCCGGACAGTATTTTACGGCGTTGTCTATAATGTTACCAACAGCCTGCTGGTACAATCCGGCGTTCATAAGTACCGGCAGTTTTTCAGGTTCCGACGCAAAAGAAACAGTAATCTGTTTTTCTTCCGCCGCATGTGCAAAGCTTTCGCACGTTTCACGCGTTGCTTCAACAATATCCGACGGAATCATGTCGGGAAGACGGCTGTCCTGTTCAAGACGAGAAAGGGTCAGCAGGTCTTCAATTATGTTCATAAGACGCCCGCTCTGGGAATCGATTATTTCAAGAAAATGACGCGTCGTATCTCTGTCCAGCAGTGCACCGTCAAGCAGCGTCTCGCTGAAACCTTTTATGGACGTGACGGGAGTTTTGAGTTCGTGCGAAACATTCGCAACAAAATCCCTGCGGACCTGTTCCAGTTTTTTCAAATGTGTAATGTCGCTGAATATAAGCAGATACCGTTCTCCGGACTGTTCCTGCGCGATTTTTACGCAGCGGACAAGCAGACTGCGCTCCGCCGTAAGTGAACGCACCTCTGTCTCAATTCCATCGGAAGACAGTTCGTCTCCTTTTACAGCTTTTTGTGCAAGCGACAGAATATCGGCCGTATACACAAATGACGCAAGAGAAAAAGGTGAAGCGTGCATGTCCGCAGCACTGAACATCTGCGATGCGGCTGCATTGTACTCAACGACATTCATACTTCTGTCGAACACAATCAGACCTTCCGTAATGCCGCTGAAAACCGCCTTGAATTCGTCACGCTTTTCAGATATATCGCTTATATTCTTTCTGATCTCTTTTGCCATACTGTTCATCGCTTCACCCAGTTCCTGCAGTTCACGGGGAGAATGTACGGCAGGTTCATATTCAAGGCTGCCTGCACGGTACTTTCCGGCAGCCTTACGCAGATCGTTTATCCGGCGTACGATATAAGCGGAAACAAGAAACGACGCGATAAGTATAGCGATAAGCACGACAAGACCCGTTGCTTCCATAGTCCGGCGTACATTCGACGAAAAATAGACGCTTGTATACACCGGCATGGAGAGACGGAGCGCATACTTATTATGATTAACAGCAAGCGGAACCGCATAATACATAACATCGTTCTTTGTTACAGTGCTTTTCCGTACGGCCTTACCTTCATATCCTCTGAGCGCCGCTTTCACTTCCGTCCGCGTACCATGATTTTCAAGTTTCGTTATATCGTCCGCATCGGAATCACCTGTTACAATCCCGTCGGAATTGATCAGCGTAATACGGAAGTCGGGATTATGCGAGGCTATACTTTTAACAAAAGAATCTATGTCGTCCGCATGCTGCACAACAAGAGGTGACATTGCATCTGCAAACGTACGGAGATTTTCTTCCGTCTGATCCTGTGCGGTATTCCGCAGCGCATTCAGATTCTGCCCCAGCAGAACGAGGAACCCCGCACAAAGTACCAGACCGTTTACAAGGAAAAGGAATACCCAGATAGGAAGTGATTTATGCTGTATCATTATTATTCCTCCGTTTCATCTTCGCACATGCGGTAGCCTACGCCTCTGATTGTTTCGATAGCGTCTCCGGCTCCGGCTGCATCCAGTTTCCGCCGTATACCGAGTATCTGTACGTCGACTGCCCTGTCGGTCACGGGGTACGATTCACCTTTTATTGCGTTTATAATCTGCTGCCGCGAAAAAACCTGTCCGGGATGCTGTGCAAGAAATATGAGAATGGCAAACTCTGTCGCACTGAAATCAACCGGAGAATCTGCGACTGGAGCCTCATGTTTAAGCGGATTGATTTTAATACCGCGTACGACAATTTCGTCCGATGTAAGAGAAGACTGCCGTCCGGTGTTTTCCATACGGCGGAGTACGGACTTTATACGTGCAATCAGCACTTTCGGAGAAAACGGCTTTGTCACATAATCATCTGCGCCGAGTTCAAGCCCCGCAACGATGTCAGCGTCTTCCGTTTTTGCAGTCACTATGATGATAGGCACGGCCATTGTTTTTGTGTCGTTCTTGAGTACGCGGCATACATCCAGCCCGCTCATATCAGGCAGCATCAGGTCAAGAATAACAAGAG
>JBAYAJ010000259.1:0-3066 GCA_041669845.1 Treponema sp. | reverse complement strand
CATGCGTATATTCTGCATCCGGACAAGCTTGAACATGCAGTATGCCTGTTTCTGTTCGTACCATGCGATGAGATACCATGCATACCATTTGAATACGGCGAATACGGGGTCGACGGTGTGCAGTTTTGTTTCGTCTGCGGAATTCGTATACAGGAATTCAAGCTGCATTCCTTTCCGTACTGCATCGCGTATGGTGGAAATGATACTGCTGATTCCGGGATTCTCAAGGGCGATGCTCAGATCGAGCTGTATTTCCGTTCCGGGGGAGTTTGAATCAGGCACCGTGTTTTTTCTGCCTGAATCAGCGCACAGTTCCGACGCGGCCTGTACTTTTTCGAGTACGCCTGCCGCGCTTCTGTCGCCGGATACCGATACGAGTGCCTGCAGTGCCGTTACGATATACTGATAGTCGGACTGATTTACGGACTGTTTTTCAAGATGAAACGTATCCAGTATTTCATACCCACCGTCAGCACCGTATTCGGCCGCTACGGGGATGCCTGAGAGGCAGAGCGATTCTATGTCCCGCTGAATCGTGCGGACGGAAACTTCAAAACGTTCGGCCAGTGCCGACGCACTTGTCTTTTCATGGTTGAGCAGATAGATAGTTATGGCGAGCAGACGATCCGTTTTCATTTTTACAGGCTGGGCTTTTCTGCAAGCATAAAGAAACGGGGGAACCGGAATATGATTTCACCGTTTTTCTGGACAGGATAGGCTTTTACCACTTTGTCATATATTTCCGACTCAAATATTTTTCTGTCTTTTTCCTGCAGTACGGAACTGTACGGCCGCAGTCCCGTTCCCCGGTACCACTCCATGATCGCGTTGTGCGATTTCATACGGTGATAATATGTCGTCTGCCAGAGCGTAAATGTGCCGGTCAGTTCTGAAAGCAGGTCGTGATATTCACCGGGCGTCAGGTTGTAGAAAATACGCGGGTTCGGGAATTTTTCTTTCCATTTTATGCTTGTCGTCACTGCAGTAATGATTTTGTGAATCGGTTCTTCGTAATTCATCGGCGTCTGTACGGCTAGCACACCTCCGGTCCTTAGCATATTCATCATGCTTTTTATCAGTGCCGGATGGCCGGGAATCCACTGAATGCAGGCATTGGAAAATACAATGTCAAATCGTTTCCCAGTCCGGACAGTTCCGTACGGGCGTCGCATTTTCTGAAGTGCAGCGACGGATATGTTTTTTGCGCTGTCTGTATCATATCTTCGGAAGAATCAACGCCGAGTATGTGTGCGTGCGGAAAACGTTCCGAAAGTACGTGCGTGCTGTTTCCCGGTCCGCATCCTATATCCACGATTTTATCCGGGCTGCTCAATTGAATGCGCGAAACAAGATCTACTGCCGGCTGGGTGCGTTCATTAACAAATTCAACGTACTGTTTTGAATCCCATGTAAACATGTTGTTACCTCTGCTACAGTATATGCGGCGACTGAAGTTTTTTCCATATAAATACTGCCGTTTATAAAGCAGTATTCATCGTATCAGACCTTTTTTTATGCTGAATGTTTGCCGTTTCCCTTGTTATACAGTTCAGTATCACAGCCGTTTCATCAGGACTTAGATTTTCGACAAGCCGGGCTGCATAATTCGGAAGCATCCACCTGTCTATATCCTGTTTTTTAAGTCCGCTTTTCCGCATATATTCCGCTTTGTACCAGTCGGAAAGTTTTTTCTGCAGATATCGAAGCAGCAGCTTTACAGGGAGTGGAATGTGTCCCGGAATGGCACTGTATCGTAATATCATTACCGTCCGGGCAACGTCGCAGGCGGCATCTCCCTCACATCCTGTCATCCAGTCGATTATCCAGAAACTGCGGCCGTCTGTAATAATGTTGTCAGGATGAAAATCTCCGTGGCAGAGTGTATGCCCTTCAGGCAGCATGTCAAGATATGCGAGTATCCCGGATGTCTGCTCATCGTTCAGAAACGGAGCCGCATTGACTGCATCCCTGAGACGTTCTTTCTGTTTATTCATGCAGCTTCCGATACATACCTGATGAATGCTGTAGTGAAGTTCTGCCATTTTTTTTGCGACGGCATGTGCCTGAAGAGGTTCTTTCCCGAGTTTTTGAAGCAGTGTTTTACCGCTGATTCTTTCGTACGTAATACCACTGCGGCCTTCATACATGCCGATTGAATACGGCTGAGGTGTTTTTATTCCATTATCGTATGCACATTTTGACATAACGAATTCATTTTCTGCCATTTCCCGGGGAATAAAATCTTTGTATAGTTTAATAATTTTTTCATTGTCTTCAGAGAATACCTGTGCGGTTCTTCCCTGTCCGATACATTCTTTATCCATGCGGTTGAGTATATATTCTGTAAGATTTTGTGTGAATACATTGGAATAAAACATGGGATGGATGGAATAATTTATGCAGCGCTGAACGGGGATATATTTCTGTGAAACACGATATACCGGAACTGTCGTCTGGAAAAACGGTATATCTGCGACGCAGAAACGGATTTACGGAATACACGGAGTAGGGTTGTCTGATGTCTTTACAACTGCGGAAAAATATGACGGTCAGGTAGACATAGTACTACCGGCAGTCTGTTCAAGGTTGCTGTAATGTTGTATGTTGGGTAAGATCATGCATTTTTATATACGACGGTTGCCAGTTGTTTTAATGTCCGTGCTGCTCTGCGCTGCATTGGCTTCACAGGAGGCAGCAGCATCCCGGGCCGTCAGACTTACCCCGGATCCACGTATTCCCGGAGAGGCCTCATCGGAGGATGTCATGGATGCGGAGCTTTTTATCAGGGCTGCACTTATCGCGTCAGGTGCACCTGACGAACAAATTGTTCAGCTGACGGGCAGACTTCACGATGCATATGCGTACATCTCCGGGCAGATTCCTGCCGGGGCGTCTGCCGCTGTCCGCGCGGAAAAAACTCTTTCACTGCTGTATGAAGTAATTCTTTCGTCATATTCCGAAAATCAGACGTTCGTAAATACGGCGCTTGCATCCGGAGTGTATAACTGCGTATCGTCGGATATCCTGTTTATGTATCTTATGAAACGAGAAGGAATCCCTGTTACT
>JBAYAJ010000258.1:0-3068 GCA_041669845.1 Treponema sp. | reverse complement strand
TTAAGGGTAACGGCTGGTGACGTCTGCCATGATCAATATTTGTATACCAAACTGAAGGTGATCGAAGAAATACTTTCCCATCTACTACACGTGTAGCAGAACTCGGCTTTTTAGATGGGTCAATTTCTTCAGGTGAGATGAAAAGCATATCCTTATTAAAACTTGTTGTACCTACCCACAATCTTTTTTCCATAATTAACGGAAATACTTCTTTATATGTAATTGCATTTTTGCTGCCAATAATAACAAACATTTTATTAGCCTCTACTATCCATGCTAAAAATTCCCGGAACATCGAGAAAGGCGGGTTTGTTATGATTACATCCGATTCATCACGTAACTTTTTTACTTCATCGCTTTTAAAGTCGCCTGTTCCTTCAAGATAATTCCATTTAAGTTTTGTAATATCTCTGGGTGGTTCTTCTTCATCTGTAAGTGTGAATATTTTTCCATGTGTTAATGATTTGTCTTTGTCGTACTTAGAATCGTTTAATTCAAATAAAGTTGGTTGATAATCTTGTACGATATTTTTTGCATTTGGTGCAAAACTGGTACTGATAAGTTTTTTTAATCCAAGCCGTTCAAAGTTCTGGGCAAAGTATTTTGTAAAATTGCTCCATTCAGGATCATCGCAAGGACATAGGATTGTTTTACCTTTGAATACATCGGGATTGAATTCTATGTAGGCATTTACTTCTTTTTCTATGTCATGGTATTGTGTATAAAATTCATCGTTTTTCGCTGCTTTCGCATTTGAAAGATTACTGTTCGACATAATGACTCCGGGTTATATTTTGTTTATTTTATAACAGAAACAGCTTTTTGTGAATAATAAAGAATTAGAAAATCCGGTTAAACTCATACGCTCCGCAAGAAACACTGTACATGTATGGCAAAACAAGAAAGGCCGAAAGGATAGACGTATACGCAATTATTTATCACATAAGACTAAATAACTAAACGGTGACTAAATAGCTTTAGTCACACTTGGCAAGTGACTAAACTAAGCCTATTGCCTATAGGCATAGGCTTTAGTCATGCCCTTAGTCGAAGAGCAGAGGCCGGAAAGGAAACAGACGTACATATTCTTTTCTGGCTTCTTATTTTTTTACGTATTTCAAAGGGATATAAAATAGTTGACACGTATTTATATACGTGTCATAATGTCGTTATGAAAAGCTGGACGTCACGTGATATACTTCGTATTCTTGAAGCTGACGGATGGACGGTCAAACATCAGGTAGGTTCACATATTCAGCTTGTTCATCCGCTGAAACCGGGTAAAGTGACTGTACCACACCCGAAAAAAGACCTTGCCGAAGGTACGGTAAAAAGTATTATCCGGCAGGCAGGACTTAATCTGGAGGATTTAAAATGAAATATTTATACCCTGCATTTTTTCGCCGTTTAACTTCAGGTGGATATTCCGTAGATTTTCCCGATCTGCCCGGCTGCATATCGGCAGGCGACACACTGGACGCAGCGTTGTCCATGGCACGTGAAGCGTTGTCACTTCACCTGTTTGGTATGCTGGAAGATGGTGAAACTTTGCCCGTTGCTTCCGATCCTTCCTCTGTTCCTCCAGAGCAGGGGGCATTTATTTCTCCGATTGAAGGGCGTCCCGAAATGGTTCGCGATGAAATCAAAAACCGCTCAGTAAAGAAAACTCTCACTATTCCATATTGGCTGAATGAAGAGGCCGAAAAGGAAAATATAAACTTTTCACAGGTATTACAGGAAGCACTCAAGGAAAGAATTGAAGTGTAACTATGAATAAAAACTGGGACGAAACCGACATTGCAAAGGAAATCCGTACAAACAAAACACCGGGCAAGTTGCTTAATGCGTACCGGATACGTGCAGGGCTGACAGTGACGGAACTTGCAAAGGCAGCCGGGACGAAATACCCGAATATTTCTGCTATGGAGAATGACCGCCGGGCAATTGGGCTTGATATGTCCCGGAGACTGGGAAAGGCGTTGAACGTTGATTATCAGAAGTTTCTGGAATAAAAAAAACGACTAGAAAAGGGAGGGAAAATGGCTGAAATTGATGAAAAAATTTATACCGCCGAAGAGATTATTGAACTTGGAAGTAATTTCCCTGAATCTCGTTTTCTAGCAAAAAAATCACTCCAGCGTGTAAGAGAAAAGATTCATGACAATCAAGACTTTGGAATATTTTGCTGGGATTTTAAGAATACAATAAAAATAATTAAAGAGCTTGAAGACAGACAGGCTCCCTATTTGTTGGATTTAAGACAACTAATAAAAGCGGATGAATTTATGTTTGAGGATTTTCTTCAAACTGAATACGAATTGTTTGATCTTGGTTTTGGTTATCGGCGAACAAGCGTCAACTCTGAAAATGATGAAAAAAGATATATGGAACTAAAAAGGAAAGTTATAAATCATGCTAAAATTAATGAGTACTTTTTCCGGAGAAAAGCAAATTATGAATTTCAAATTCGTATACAATTTCCTGAAATTTTTCAGCTTATTCGTATTTACAAAGAGTTAAAAGAATATCTTAAAGTCCTTGAGGCAAAAGAAAAGTCGACGGAAGAATCTGCAAAAGAAAAGGATGAAAAACTTCCTATAATTCAAAATCTTGAAAAAGAAGTTGGTACTAAATTCAGTAAAGATACATCTGGGCATTATCTTTGTTTAACTTCTCTTAAAAAGTGTTTGGAAGGATGTAGTAAAGATATAAAACCAGCAGTACTAATGCGATATATTAGAAAATCAGATGGAAGCGAGTTTAGCAAAAAAAATTTTGAGCGTGTCTTGTATGGTATTGATTGAATTATAATCTAACTTGCTCTGTACGACATTTACCTGACAGAAAACCGACATTTATCCGACATTTATCTACACATACAGTTTTAATATCTTCATATATCATTTGATTACGTTGCAACGAAAAAATATTTCGTGAGGTAATCGAATGGAAAAATCATTTCTCAATAAAATAGAAGTTGCGGTTAAATTAGGATTATCTATCGCAACAATAAATAGAAGGCTTGCTTCCGGGGAAATTCCAAGTATAAAAATTGGTAGTCGTGTGCT
>JBAYAJ010000257.1:0-3085 GCA_041669845.1 Treponema sp. | reverse complement strand
TTCATCAAGCAGCAGGAGTCGTGCGTTATGCGACAGTGCCACTGCGAGCGAGTATTTTACTTTCATTCCGGCAGACAGTTCTTTTACTTTTTTGTTTTCATCGATTTCAAAACGGTCCAGCAGTTCCCGGTAACGCTGTTCGTCCCATTCTGTGTAGAAACGTTTCGTTACACTGGTAAGTTTCTTTATCTTTGTGTGCGGATAAAAATCCACACCTCCGGAAACGTATCCGGTCGACTGTCTGACTGCAAGTTCATTCTCCGTAAGGTCATATCCGTTAATGCGGACAGTGCCGCTGTCCGGGTGTACTAAATTAAGCATTGACTTGATTGTCGTAGTCTTGCCTGCACCGTTCCGGCCGATAAAACCCATGATGCAGCCTTCTTCAAGCGAAATGCTGACATTGTTCAGTTCAAAGCCGGAATATTTTTTGCAGATATTCTGTACGTCAATAAGTTTCATACATCCTCTTATATTGTTATATTGTGTATATTGTATATACACAATATAACAATTCAGTATGTCTGTCAAGAAAAACAGCATCTTATTTCCTATTGACATACTAGTTAATAGTATTTATATTCCTCGTATATATTAGTATTTTACTAGGTTAATATTGATTACGTTCTCAGACGGTAATCAATACACATGGTATTTCAGGAGGCAGATGTATGGCAGGAAAGTATCATTTTGAAACGCTGCAGATTCATGCAGGACAGGAACAGCCTGATCCCGCGACAGGCGCACGGGCAGTACCGATTTATCAGACCTCGTCGTATGTGTTCAGGGACAGTGCACAGGCGGCCGGACGTTTCGGTCTTTCAGAAGGGGGACAGATTTATTCCCGCCTCGGAAATCCGACAAACGACGTACTTGAAGCGCGTATCAGCGCGCTTGAAGGCGGTATCGGTGCGCTTGCGGTTTCTTCGGGAGCAGCAGCAATTGCATATGCCGTACAGAATATTACGTCGGCAGGTGATCACATTGTATCCGCAGGCACGCTGTACGGCGGTACGTACGAACTGTTCTCCTGCACGCTCAGAAACTTCGGCGTTGAAACAACATTCGTGGATGCATCCGATCCGGAAAATTTTGAAAAGGCCATACGGCCTAACACGAAAGCAGTTTATTTTGAAACGCTCGGCAACCCGGACTCCTCTATCACAGACATAGAGGCCGTTTCCGCGGTTGCACACGGGCACGGCATTCCCGTCATAATCGACAATACGTTTGCAACTCCGTACCTGCTGCGCCCGATCGAACACGGAGCGGATATTGTTGTACACTCTGCCACTAAATTCATAGGCGGGCACGGAACGTCGATAGGAGGCCTCATCGTAGACGGCGGAACGTTTCCGTGGGATAAGTATCCCGATAAGTTCCCGGGGCTTGCCGAACCGAATCCTGCATATCACGGACTTGTATTCACCGAAGCTGCCGGCAGAACGGCATACATTGTAAAAATCCGGACGACACTGCTGCGCGACACCGGCGCAATTCTAAGCCCGTTCAACAGTTTTCTGTTTCTGCAGGGACTCGAAACACTGTCGCTCCGTGTCGAACGGCACGTTTCGAACGCATTGAAAGTCGTAGACTTCCTTGTGCATCATCCGGACGTTGTGCGGGTGGACCATCCGTCGCTTCCTGCCAGTCCAAGCCACGCACTGTATGAACGGTATTTTCCGCACGGGGCAGGTTCAATCTTTACCTTCGACGTAAAGGGGGACGCTGCGCGTGCACGGGAAGTTGTGGATAAACTCAAACTGTTCTCACTTCTTGCAAACGTTGCGGACGTCAAGTCGCTCGCCATCCATCCCGGTTCAACGACGCATTCGCAGCTTTCCCCCGAAGAGCTTGTCAGATCAGGCATACGGCCGAACACCATCCGGCTGTCTATCGGGACTGAATACATAGACGACATCATCGCAGACCTTTCACAGGCTCTGGAATCACCAACCTCGACGCAGGCAGGGTATGGAGTTCTCTAAAGGTATTGCAGTCGGGATTTAATACCCTTCATACGCTCCAAGGGGCGGGGGGATTAAACCCTCCCCACGAATAAACAGCTCCCTCTTATAAATTGTCAAAACCTTCGTCACAGGGACCGTCTTCATTCTGAAACCGGTACGTCTCTGCGTCGAAGGTTGTTGAGCAGACATCGAGAGGCAGCTGTTTCATCTTCCTGCCGCAGCATTCGGGAACAGCAGCCTTTGAGTCAACTGTTGTTTCTTTTCCGCACTTTTCGCATTTGTACTTTACTGTATTCATATTTTACTCCTTTCCGTACGTTTTACAGCGGTACCGGCATACAATCTGCCGGATCCGCTTCTGAATTGAAAATGTGTACTGAAGTCTTTACGAACACCGCACATTCCGTCTTATCCCTTTAAAACCGCCTTGAGTACCATCGGCGTGTTTGAAAGCGCCTTTGATACAGGACAGTTTTTCTTCGTGTCTTCGGCCAGTTTCAGGAAGGTCTCTTCATTGATACCTTCGACAGAAGCTTCCGTAAAAATATCGATGCGTGTAATAGAAAAACCTTCTCCCTGTTTTTCTATGTGGACCGTATCCTCTGTCCGGACCGAGTTTACTTTAAAACCCGCCCCGGAGACTGCCCCCGCAAGAGCCATCGAATAGCAGGCTGCATGGGCTGCTCCCAGAAGTTCTTCCGGATTCGTATTCCGGCCTGTCTCGAAACGGGATACAAAATTATAAGTGACATCCTTCAGAATCCCTGTTTCTGTACCAAGAGTTCCTGATCCTTTTTTCAGATCACCTTTCCATTCCGCAAAACCTTTTCTTACCGGCATAGTAAATACCTCCATATGTATTCTGAAGCTTTTTTATACGATTATCAAGATGGAACCCCGCTCCACGCCCCTTTCATTAACACGGACAGGTTGCGTCTTCCAATAACGATACCGGCTCTGGTGAGCCTGTCTGATACTGGAAGATGCTGCCTGGGCAGCATCTTCCAGTATCATTGTAATTGTAATATACTCAGGTCTGATAAAACCGTCTGTTCGGTACAACACAGACCGGCAGGACATCGCCGGAAAGTTCAGCCATGACAACTTTTATGCTG
>JBAYAJ010000256.1:0-3085 GCA_041669845.1 Treponema sp. | reverse complement strand
TTGAAGCAAATACCGTTCTACCCATTCTGATGCTCCTGTTCGTTTTTTATCGTTTTGAATACCGGATACATACCGGTTCACATATTTCCCGATTATGTCGCATTCAATATTTACAATGCAGCCGGTGGTCTTTCCTGACATACCGGTAATCTGTCGTGTATGAGGAATGACTCCAACTGTAAACACCCCCTCCTGTCCATTCATATATTCAACCGCTGTAACCGTCAGACTTATTCCGTCGACAGCAACAGAACCCTTATTAACAATTCCGTCAAGAACCGGTACCGGTACCATAATCGTACAGGAAATTTCATTCCCGTCTTTTAACACGGAAGTTATACGGCCGGTCCCGTCAATATGACCAGTTACGATATGACCGCCGAATCGTCCGTCAATTCTTACTGCCCGCTCAAGATTTACTCTGCTGCCGCGGTGTACCGATGGAATGGTTGTATTTCGAAACGTTTCAGGCATGACGTCGGCGGAAAAAATACAGGTTCCCTGTCTCCGGCTGACTTCCGCAACAGTAAGACAGACACCGTCGACAGCAATACTCTGTCCCTCTGCAAGACCGCTTCCCGTTTCTCTGCATTCAATTGCCAGCCTGATCGACTGTCCTGAACGGATGGATGAAACGACGACTCCCTGTTCTTCAATGATTCCGGTAAACATCAGGCATGCTCCTGTATATCGTACTCAAGGAGTACGTCGCTGCCACAAAACGACACGGTGGGTTTTTTCATAAAAACTGCCTGAGAAGGATGTTCTACATGCCCTCCTGTTACGGCAGTATGTGGAGTTCCTCCGCTTCCGAAAATTCCGGGAGCAATGAAAACCTGGATTTTCTGTACAATACCGGCTTCAAGCGCACTGCAGTTTAACCTGCCGCCGCCTTCCAGCAGCACACTGTCTATACCCCGTCCGCCTAGTTCTTCCATGAGTGGAACAAGGGCCGTACTGCCGTTTTTTTCAGGTATGCAGATAAGATCGACACCGGCTTTTCTTAAAAACGCCGCTTTTTCTGAAACACCGCTTTCCGCATCCGTCAGGGAACAGGCGATACAGAGAGGATACTCTTTTGCAGTCTGCACAAGACGGCAGGAAACGGGTATGCGCAGATGTGTATCGCAGACAATGCGGACCGGCTGCCGTTTTTCTCCGGGAAGACGACAGGTCAGCAGCGGATCGTCTGCGATGACAGTCTGCACTCCGGTCAGTACTGCCATACAGGTACTGCGCTCTTTTTGTACAAAATTTCTTGATTCCGGACCGCTGACCCATCTGCTGTCACCGGTAGAACAGGCGGTAAGACCGTCTGCTGTCATTGCATACTTCATAATGACGTACGGAGTTTTCGCTGTAATATAATGAAAAAAAACAGGATTAAGTACATCGCACTCAGATCGAAGTACGTCGGAGACGACGGTTATACCGGCTTTCTTCAATTGTCCAACGCCTCTGCCGTTTACCAGAGGATTCGGATCCCTGGAGCCGATAAACACGCGCTTTATTCCCGCCCGAATGATCGCATCGGTACAGGGCGGTTGTTTTCCCTGATGGCAGCACGGTTCAAGCGTTACATACAGGTCAGCACCCTTACACGCACCGGGCGGTGCAGTCCGCAGGGCCTCTGCTTCTGCATGATACCCTCCATACCGGTGATGCCAGCCTTCTCCTATAATGACATCGTCCTTTACAATAACGGCACCGACCAGCGGATTCGGATTTACAAATCCTGCCCCGTTATGCGCAAGGTTAATAGCCCTGCGCATATAGTTTGATATAAAACTATACATTATGCATATGTTCTACTGCATAATGTATAATCGTGTCAATATTGTTTTATATAAAACTTTATTAATTTATCTTTCACAAAAAAAGGAGACTTACTGAAGTCTCCTTTTTGATTTTACTATTTCAGATTTATCATAATGCCGCAGGACGCGACGCCCTCTGCTTCCCGAGTTTGCTCTGCAAACTCGCGGTACATTATTTCAGATTTATCATACTCTTGTCGTAATCTGTCGGGGGAACATAGCCCATGAGCTCCATGATCGTTGCCGGCCATGAACTGATTCCCAAACCTTCGTTAAGTTTCGTATTGTCGTACTCACCCTTATATTCAGGATCGTAGATAATGCCCGGAACAGGATTCAGACTGTGGCTTGTTTTTGCCATAGGTTCTCCCGATTCGTCCATCTTTACCTTTCCGGTTTTCTTGTCGTGTTCAAACATATCGTCGCTGTTACCATGATCCGCTGTAATGCATAGAATCCCGCCGGCTTTATCAATCGCCTTCTTCAGACGGCCGAGCTGCAGGTCCATACCTTCCATCGAGCATACAACTGCGTTGAACACACCTGTATGGCCGACCATATCGCCGTTCGGATAGTTCAGGCGGATGTGCTGATACTTACCGCTTTCAATTGCTTCAATTACTTTGTCGGTAATTTCAGCGCATTTCATCCACGGACGCTGTTCAAACGGGACGACGTCGCTCTTTATTTCAACATAATCCTCAAGTTTGTCGTTGAACTTACCAAGCTTATTGCCGTTGAAAAAGTACGTAACATGTCCGTATTTCTGCGTTTCGCTGATTGCAAGCAGATGTACTCCGCTCTTTACAAGATACTCGCCCATAACGCGGTCGATTGCAGGCGGAGTAACAAGATACTGGTGCGGAATGTGGAGATCGCCGTCGTATTCCATCATACCGGCATATTCAACTTTCGGCAGCCGTTTGCGGTCAAAGTGATCAAACTGACCGTCCGGGGTCTCAAACGCATTCGTAATCTCAAGCGCACGGTCTCCGCGGAAATTGTAGAAGATAACGCTGTCGCCGTCGTTTATAGTACCGACAGGCTTCCCGTTTTCCGCGATGACGAACTCGTGCATGTCCTGATCGAGCAGTCCGGGATTTTCCTTACGGTACGTCTCTATCGCTTCTTCTGCGGATGCAAACCGACGGCCCTCGCCGAGCACGTGTGCATTCCAGCCGCGTTCAACCATATTCCAGTCCGCGTTGTAGCGGTCCATCGTTATGCACATACGTCCGCCGCCCGAAGCGATTTTATAATCACAGCCG
>JBAYAJ010000255.1:0-3090 GCA_041669845.1 Treponema sp. | reverse complement strand
GTACTATATCGTCTTTACCGGCATCAGTTCAATATATCCGCGTTGACCTCGTGGTTCAAACTGGATTCGCGGATTCGACGTATCCCAGGCATAGCCCGTTACCGACGGATCATATTTCTTTATGGCCTCCCATACCTGCTCTATCGCTTCTGAAAACGATTCCTCCTCAAACGGTTCGCCTCTGAACATAAGGTATGTCGCCGCAGGAAGCTGAATCACATCGAATCCGTCGGGAACGGTTCCGTCATAATCGAGCGGAACTTCAACACCCTGTACGTACTCGGACGTTCCCGGTTTGATATACTGCTTAGGCAGCCACAAACTGACAGGTTCTCCGCTGAGCGATTTCATACTTAAAAGCAGTCCCCAGACATCGCAGCCGACTTCGTCGCAGTAAGCAAAATAGTCAGCAGCTTTTACGCCGCGCTTTATAAGAACTTTACGGGCAGGCTTTTCTACAGCCTGTACAAAAACAGTCTTTACGTTATTCATAGAAATCTCCTTGTCAGGCCGTTTGTATTTTACACCGAACGGATAAAACAGATAAATCGGAACGGGGTTGAGCGCGTACTCGCGCGGATTACAGCCGAACTCGCGGTAAAATGCCCGCTGGTAGCCGTCGACGCTTTCAAATCCCACGTCGAATGCGGCATCAATGACGCGCACATTTTCATCCCTGAGACGGAGCGCGGACTTCGACAGTTTGAGACGTCTGATGTAATCTGCCGGAGTCATGTTCAGAAACTGCTGGAACAGCCGGGACGCGTACCACGGAGAATAACCGGTTATCCGTGCAAGCGCTCCCGGTGTAATCGTACCGGATACGTGTGCTTCGATATAATCCTGCATTGCCTGAACTGCTTCTGTCTGAATATCTGTTTCCATAGTGTTTACCTGACATCACAAACTATACTGCACAGCATGTGAATCTTCCCGACTTTTTTTGCACTTTCTGCTATTATAATCCTCATCAGGAAATCTTGCTATGAACGGATATGAATGCATTACAGGTGCAATTGATTTTTTTGAAGACAAACTCTATGCAGCCCTTCGCCGGCCGTACAGCAGTGAAGGATGCAGAAAACTGGAAATACGAAGTACCGCAGGACTTGCTGCAAAAAGCGGCTACTCTGTCTGGCATTTTACGAGGCTGTTTGCATGTATCACTGGGACTAATCCCGGGGAATATATAACCGGCAGGATTATGAGCGAATGCGCCTGCTGCATAGCATCGCAGAAAACGCAGGACGACAGCAGAACGCTTGCATCAGTTGCTTTTGCCGCAGGATTCGACGACTACGAAACGTTTTCCCGCTCATTCCGGCGGCGGTTCGGCCTTTCGCCCCGTACCCTGAAAGCCGCAGGAACGCTCGATTCTGTCGCTTCACTGATGACTACACGTTTTGTTCCGGATACTCAGGCACGCTGCACAGCCCCGGGAAGATTATCGCAATCCGATTCAGACTGGTTCTCCTCCGCAGGTCTCAAAGCGGAAATTGTTGACAGGCCGCCATTTCATATTACCGGCCTTCCTTTTTATCTTACTGAAAAAACGACGTCGTTCAACCGGATGTGGTCGGCATTTTCGAAAAAAGCGCATCTCGTCGCAGGCCGTACAGCACCGGAGACCTTCTGCCAGTATACCGCATGGACTCCGCCAGCAGGCTGCGCTGCGGGCGGAACCGCACAGGAAACGGAAGCTGAAAACGACGGGGCAATTCTGGTATTATGCGCGCTCGTTACTGATCCGGTTTTCGTACAGGAACCGGTTTTTACAAACAGGGCTGTTCCCGGCGGAAAGTTTCTGCACTGCATCCATTCCGGAGGAATAGAGACAATCAGCGAAACGTACCGCCGCATTTACAGCGGGTTCATTGCAGCATCGGAACTGCCGCTTACATCGTGCTGGGAATACCAGACATACAACAGCGACGGCAGCACCAGTATCTACATCCCGCTGAGCAGTTAATCCCCGCTGAACCAGCCGGTATTTCTTAAAACTGAAAAACACCTTCCCAGTCAAAGCTGCCGCTTTCTTCGTACGATTTTGGCCATGAAGCGCACCACCCGGGAACGTCTGCCGAAAGGATACGGTCTGCGGACGGATGATACGGTTTTATATCGAGGACTGGTGTTCCGTTTTCCGCATCAATCCATGCCAGATTGATTACAGCCCTTTCCGTATCGATACCCGTGACCTGCACGGTACTTGTGCAGATTCCGTTCGGACGCACGGGGGAACATGTTGCAAATACACCCATGTGTTCCGGTGCATCTTTATACGGGGAAGGCATGACAAGCATGCTCCCGTTCCATTCCGGCGCTTTGTCCGCATACCACACAATAGTAACGTGTGTGAATCCCGTAAGCCCCGACAGCCCTGCTGCATACGCTTTGTCGAGCTGCACCGAAAAACCAGTTCCGGTACGCACAGTTCCGATTTTTTTCATCGAAATTACATCCATATGATTGCCTCCTCATAATTACTGAAGAGAGCATATACGGAGTTCAAAGCAAAGTGCGGACACAACGTGCTTTCCGTACGGAATCTCTGATTATTTGTGCTGAATCAGTGTCACTTCACGAATCGGTGCAATTGCACGAATCAGTGGCGCTTCTTTTCCTTCTTTTTTATCTGCGCCGCTTCCCAATGGGACTGCCTGTCCGCACGGCACTTTCTGCGCCGTACCTGTTTTTTCTGCGCAAGGTATGACGCCTGTGCGGCTTTAAATACGTCAAGCGACTTGCACAGAGAACCGGACGAACGTCCTGAACTTAGTGACTTTACGCGGATGCGTACCGGACTTTCCGCCGGAAAAAGCGGGATACAGGCAAACTCATACAGCATCCAGTTTAACAGCCGCGGATGAGACGGTTCTGCGCCGAAGATGTACCTGCCGGTATACAGCATGCCGTTTTCTTTTTTTTTCGATAAGCGCCGACCAGAACTGGCCGTCAAAATAAATGGTGGTACTGACAAAATCATCCATAGTCTGCTCCTGAGGGCGTAATACCCCCCTAAGAGCAGAACCGGACATCAATTTTACGATTGAAGGCTACTGGACTATCAGAAAAACTGCGCCTGTTCCG
>JBAYAJ010000254.1:0-3115 GCA_041669845.1 Treponema sp. | reverse complement strand
TATTTTTTTAATATTTTCATAAAAAGAATGACTACCTGATAATCAAGGAGCTCAATGTCATATTTCTGTTCATTTTCACTTTCCGTAAACATTTCCAGCACAAGCATTTTCAACTCAGTATCAAATCCGGTGTGAAATAAAAGATAATCAGTAATATACCTTTTAAAGAGGTTTTCGTTGCAGAACGCCGATATTAAATTTTTCCGCCGCAGGAAATTAAAAAAAATATCATCAAAATTACTTTTACGGATAATAATATTAATAATGAGGCTTTCATCAAACACTTTTATCGTATGGTCTACGTTCGGCGAGATTAAACAGAAGTCACCCTGTTCCATACGGAACTCATTGTTTTTAATTGACTGGAGGCAGAACCCTTCAAGAACATAGACGAATTCAAAAAAATCATGATGATGGGTAAAAACAGGCGTATAACAGGCATGCTTCCTCAGGTATACATTGCGTGATGAATCCTGCTTAAAAATGTAAGGCTCGTCCATGTCTCTGTTTTTAAGTGTCCAGTCCCATTCCGGAACAATCCAGTTTTCCCTGCGTACTTTTTCGGGGCTGAGTGCTGACAGAAATGTATGCAGTACTGCGGAATTTTTTTCTGCTTCATAGAGTTTTTTGTAAAAAAATTCTTCTGAAGTGAGCGTATGTAATTTTGTAACCAGCGTATCAGCAGTGAGGAAAGTCATACGATTACATAATGATATGGCCGGAAATCTTATATGTCAAGAAATATCAATATAATTGAGCAAAATGCACAATGGCGTTTTTCTGAAACAGCAGTACGATACAACTATTGAATCAGGAGTACAAAAATGCTGAAAATTGAAAATTTAAGAATAAATCATCTTACGGATCCTGTCGGCGTAGCCGCCCCCCTGTGTGTAAGCTGGAATCTTGTGTCGGATGAAAAAAATGTGGTACAGGCAGGATACCGGATATGTATTTCGACAACCCTCGATTACTCTGATTCCTGTTTTGTACTTGAGCGTACAGGAGCAGAAAGTTCTGAAATCGGATTGGACATAGAAAACCTGCACGAATGCACCACTTATTATGTTTCGGTACAGGTGACGACAGTCTCCGGCGTAATTTCGGATTTATGCAGAGCTCAGTTTACAACAACCATACTCACTACCGCTTCATGGAAAGCAGGATTTGTCAGCGCAGAAACGGCTGATTCCGGCAGAAAATCAAAAGGAACATATATAAGGAAGAAAATTTCATTTGCAGAAAAACCTGAAAAAGTGTATGCGCTGGCCTCATCGCTCGGTCTGTATGAATTGTATATAAACGGTACGAAAGTTGGTAATGACGTATTAACCCCGGGCTGGACAAGTTATGATTACCGGCTTTCCTGCCAGATGTATGATGTAACTTCATTGATAAAGGCTGGTGAAAATGCAGCAGGTATGCTGATAGGGCCGGGATGGTATAAAGGTGAACTGGCTTTTTATAAAAACAGAAACGTCTACGGCAGACAGACTGCAGGGTTCGTGCAGTTCGTGTGCATATATAAAAACGGATCACGTGAAGAATTTGGTACAGACGCTGCCTGGAAAGGCAATGACAGTCCGCTTGTTTTTTCTGAAATATATCACGGGGAAACATATGATGCGGGGTTGTACGATGCATTATGGTGTACTCCCGGATTTGACGACACCGGATGGAGAACTGTCTCCGTCGTACCGTATGATGTAAAAAAACTTGTACCGCAGGCGGGCTGCAGAGTTAAAACTCAGGAAAGGTTTCCTGCTCAAAAGATTTTCCGGACACCGGAAGGTGATACTGTTGTTGATTTCGGGCAGAATCTTGCAGGCTGGGTTGAATTTTCGACGGCAGCACCGGCCGGAACAAAACTGCAGTTTCAATGTTTTGAAGTGCTCGACAGCAGCGGTAACGTGTATACAGAAAATCTGCGGCGGGCAAAACAGACAATAACTTATTACTGCAAAGGCTCCGGTTGTGAAACGTTCCATCCGTTATTCTCGTGGCAGGGGTTCCGGTATATTACATTAATTCACTGGTACGGTAAACCTGTCCTTTCTCAGTTTACCGCCGTAGCTGTCCATTCCGACATGGAGCGGACAGGAGAATTTTCGTGTTCAAATGAACTTATTAACCGTTTGCAGCATAACATTCTGTGGGGGATGAAAAGCAATTTCCTTGACGTCCCTACGGACTGTCCTCAGCGCAACGAGCGGCTCGGATGGACGGGCGATTCGCAGATATTCTGCAGTACCGCAAGTTTTTTAATGGATACCGAAGTCTTCTATATGAAATGGCTTAAGGATGTTGCGTGCGACCAGTACAGCAACGGTGAAATACCGCATGTAGTACCCGACTGCATTACAAAAATCGGCGGCTGCAAAGACAACGGAAGTTCCGGTTCCGCAGGATGGGCTGATGCCGCAGTAATCAATACGTGGAATGTCTACCTGACATACGGCAGTAAACAGGTAATCCGCGACCAGTATGCCTGTATGAAGGAATTTATTGACTGGATGTATCAGTGTACAAAAACAAACAGCTGGCCGATGGACCGTCAGTACGGAGACTGGGTTGCACTTGATGCAAAACCGGGAAGCTATAAAGGTGCGACTCCCGATACACTGATCTGCTGTGCGTATGAATATTATTCCACGAGCCTGTTTGCAAAGATGAGCAATGCAGCAGGATATACCGCAGAAGGCGTAAGGTATGAAGAAACCGCTGCAAAAATAAAGACACTGTATCAGAAGAAGTTTTTCAAAGCCGACGGCACATTACGAGTCCGGACTCAGACGGCATATATTCTGTCGCTGTATTTTAATCTGGTACCGGAAGCGTTCCGTGTAAAAACGGTCGAAGGCCTTTTGGAAATTCTTAAAAAATACAATGGCCACCTTGTTACCGGTTTTATCGGTACCCCGTATTTTTGCCATGCATTAAGCCGGAACGGTTGTACAAAAGAAGCATATGCTCTGCTTATGAAGGAAGATTTTCCTTCATGGTTATATCAGATAAAAAAAGGTGCAACGACTATATGGGAACACTGGGATGGTTTAAAGGACGATGGAACTATGTGGAGTCCCGATATGAATTCTTTTAACCATTATGCGTATGG
>JBAYAJ010000253.1:0-3152 GCA_041669845.1 Treponema sp. | reverse complement strand
TCAGCTGTAAGTATACAGTACGAACGCGACAGCAGTATGTCGTAATTAGCAGGAAACCGGTGTATTTTTTGATACAAATTTCCGGGCTGTTTCCAGCAGTTCGCTGCGGTATTCTTCCGGTGCGACAACGTTCACTTTGTCGCCGAAACTGAGCAGCAGTGCTTTCCACAACCGCTCCTTTGCAGGTACGTTTATAAAAATCCGGCACTTCGTTCCCTCCAGATGTTCGACGGGACAATCCGGAAAATATTCCTGCATCAGTCCGGTCTCTTCTTCATCAAAATGAATTTCTATATGAATGCACGTCTTATAATATGCCTGCTCCGAATTACTCATGAGTTTTTCGATATCGCCGTGTTTTTTTGAAGAAACGGTATCGGTCATGCGCACATTCTGCATGCGTGCAACTTTGAATGTCCGGTATTCGTCCTTCTGCTTTGAATAAGCGAACAGATACCATGCATACCATTTATAGTGAATTGCAAGCGGTTCTACCTGTACAGATGATCTTTCTCCGGCCGCATTGTGGTAATCGAATGAAACAAACCGGTGTTGTGCAACCGACTGTTCAAGCATCTGATTCACTGTCTGAACTTTCTGGTTTTCTTTTGTGACGCTGAAATCCCAAAAAACTTTCCTGCCGCCTTTTTTTTCTATGATCGCGTTGTATTTTTCAATAAGCGATCTGAGCGTATCGTTCGTGTACGACGTGGCAAGACTTTCAAGCGCCCTGATAATCATCTGCTGCTCTTCACTTCCGATATTAATATTTTTTATTTTGTATTCCGGCATGATGGAATAACCGCCGCATTTCCCTCCGGCTGCATAGACAGGTATACCCGCAACGGAAATACTTGTCATGTCACGTTGTATCGTCCGTACCGTCACGTGGAAACGTTCCGCAAGCACCCGTGCGGAAACAGTATCGTGATTGAGCAGGTAAATAATTATTTCAAGAATTCTGTCGATTTTCATTCTGCAGGAAGTATAGCACAAATGCAGGGACTGTTCTGACGTATTGCAGTTCTGTTTTTAACTGTTATAATGGATACCATATACGGACAAACAGCAGCAGGTGTAACAACCGCCGGACGCAGAAGGAAATTATATGACACAGGAAATACAGGAAAAACTTGCTTTTGTAAAAAAAACACTGCACGATGCGGAATTGTACGACCATGCCTGCAGGGTATTGAATTTTGATCAGGAAACAATATGCCCTGCGGAAGGTATGGAAGAACAGGGAGAAACAGGTGCCTTTCTTTCCAACAAGGCGTTTGAACTTATCAAGCAGCAGCAGTTCGTGGACGCTGCGGAATATCTGTTCCGGCATACGGATGAACTTGAGGACCCGCTTGACCGCGTTTTAGCGGATGATCTGCACAGAGAGTATTTAAAGACAAAAAATATCACGACGGAAATGGACCATGCGTTCTCTCTTGTCTGCAACAGAGCTTTCGTAAACTGGGTTAATGCAAAGCAGAAAGCCGATTTTGCACTCTTTGCCCCCTCTCTAAAAGAAGTCCGGGATATTGAACTAAAAAAAATATCGCTCAGGGAGCAAAAACTGCCTGTCACATATGATAATCTGCTTGACGATTACGAGCGCGGTATGACCGTCCGGGATCTTGATGTCATTTTTGACAAATGCAGGGAACGCCTGTTCCCGCTTCTGAAGAAAATAATGTTGTCAAAGAAGATTATACGCACGGATTTTCTGGCACGGACGGTAACCGACGAACAGCAGAAGGAGATGGCACACAGTCTGCTCCAAATAATGGGTTTCGACTTCAAGCGCGGAGCATTTACAACAACGGAACATCCGTTTACCGACGGTCTCGGCTGCAACGATGTACGTGTAACGACACATTATTATCCGAATATGTTCTCTTCAAGTATGTTCTCAATTATTCATGAAGGCGGCCATGCCCTGTTTGAATTGTACCAGCCTGAGGAAGACTGGGAGCATTATATTAATGGAGATAAAACGATGGGAATGCATGAATCGGTCTCCCGTTTTTACGAAAACCGGATAGGCCGTTCAAAAGCGTTCATTCATCTGATTTACGACAAAACAAAACAGATTTTTCCCGAAGTACTGTATGATGTGAGTGAACAGGAACTGTATGAAGCGCTGAATGTTGTCCGGCCGTCTCTTATACGGACAGAAGCAGACGAATTTACGTATACGTTCCATATTATCATACGGTATGAACTTGAAAAACTGATTGTAAACGGAAAGGCAGAGATTGAAGACCTCCCGGCACTGTGGAATGATATGTACGAAAAATATCTCGGTGTCCGCCCGCAGAATGACAGGGAAGGTATTCTTCAGGACGTTCACTGGTCTTCAGGATTCGGGTATTTTACCACCTATGCGCTGGGAAATATGTACAACGCCATGTACTACAACACGATGTGTGAGGAATTCGACGTTGAACAGGCAGTATCAGCCGGTGATTTTGCAAAAATAAACGGCTGGATGAAAGAACACGTCTGGAAAAACGCAGACCGTGAAACTCCGAAACAGTGGCTGCATGATATTACCGGCAGAGATTTTACTGTCAAACCGTATCTTGATTATCTTGAACAGAAATATACGGCGTTATACGGAATTGAATAATAGTTATAAATGATAAAAGCAAAGTAAAATTTTTGGAAACTTTACCTCGCTCCTGCTCTTGTTACTATTTACAATAACATATATAATGTATCTATAAAAAGAAACAGGAACTGCACACCGTTTCACCGGTACGTGCAGTTCCTCTCTGATTTTTTATAGGAGACACTAATGAACAAACAGGAAATTCCGTACAAAATCTATCTTTCGGAAGATGAGATACCATATGCATGGTACAATGTCAGGGCTGATATGAAAACAAAACCCGCCCCGCTGCTGAATCCGGGTACACACGAACCGCTTGCATTTGATGATCTGCGTCCAATCTTCTGTGACGAACTCATAAAACAGGAACTTAACGACACAGACAGACTGATTCCGATTCCGCAGGAAATACGGGACTTTTACCGTATGTACCGGCCTTCACCGCTGGTACGAGCCTATTGTCTGGAAAAGAAACTGGAAACACCGGCGAAAATCTACTACAAATTTGAAGGTAACAATACAAGCGGAAGCCATAAACTTAATTCCG
>JBAYAJ010000252.1:0-3160 GCA_041669845.1 Treponema sp. | reverse complement strand
TATCTCCGGAAAAGACAAAACCGCAGGAGATACAGGAAAACGTTTTGCAACACGGCTCGCACAGGCAGCTGCAAAGCGGGACAGTCTTGTGCATCCCCTTTCCCGAAAAGAAGGATTCTCCATCGATGTACCGGAAGGTGATTCATACGTTCCGGAAATACTCCTCACTTTAGAAGCTCAGATACTTTCCGTCGGAAATGCCGGTGAAGGAGACACTTATTCTCTTGAAATACCGGACCTGCTCATACGCAGAAAGTCGCGCATTGCGCTTACCGGGGAAAACGGTACGGGTAAAACGATGCTCGTACGAAACATTACGGAATGCCTTTCCGGCAGACCGTACTTCTGCCTGCCTCAGGAAGTATCAGGAGAAGAAACAGTACGTGTCATTAAACGGTTTGAATCGCTCGAAGATGCACAGCGGGGACAGGTTCTTTCGACAATATACAGAATGGGTTCTGAACCGGACCTGCTTCTGACCGGGCAGCATGCAGATATGAATCAAGTCAGCCCCGGCGAACTCCGTAAACTCATGATTGCGATGGCTGTCTGCGGCTGCAATACGGATAATCAGACGGACATGCCGCTGCAGCTTCTGATACTCGACGAACCCACGAATCATATGGATATTCTTTCCACACAGTCGCTTGAATCTGCGTTGAACGCCGTTGCATGCGCACTCCTTGTCATAAGCCACGATGCCGTATTTCTTGAACATACAGGCTGCTCTGAAAAATGGCATATCACACGAAAGGGAAAAACGGGAAAGCTGGAACTGTTATAAGGTACGGAGGCATACGGAATACTATGATATATCTCTTCAGTTTTTTGAAAAGTCTTGAGTTCTTCGGCGCAGTGGCCGTTCCCTTTTATTTACAGCGGATGGGATTTTCATATACGCAGATGTTTCTTATGGAAACGATTTTTTCGGTATGTCTCTTCCTGTTTGAAATTCCGACGGGAGTTATAGCAGACAGGTGGGGACGAAAAACATCGCTCTTTCTGGGTGCACTGCTGCTGGGCGGAAGCTTTACGGCACTCGGAATCATACATTCCGTTCCGGTATTTGTTCTGATACAAGTCGTTTCGGCCTGCGGATTCAGCATGATAAGCGGAGCTGATAAAGCGCTTGTCTATGAAAACGCAAAATTCCGCGGTAAAACCGATGAAGGTGCAATCGTTGCCGCCGCCCGGTACGACGCGTTCAGTACCGCGGGCATGTTCATCGCCTTTCCGGCAGGCAGCCTTTTTGTATCTTCCGGAATCGTGCCGTATATCGATGCGCTCGGACTGGTGTTCGTCGCAACGGGAATATGCATTATCTGCGCAGGATTCGCCGTTCTGTTCGTCAGTGAAGGCCCCCGCAGTACACCGCAGCAGGGCGAAAGAGTTCTCGGTCATGCATATGAGGGATTTACGTACGTTTTCAGGAATAAACTGCTGCTCCGTTTCAGCCTTAACTATGCGGTGCTGTCCGCGCTCACGTTTCTTATGTTCTGGTTTTACCAGTCGCTTCTGCTCGACAACAAAGTGCCGGTGTTGTGGAACGGTTTTATCTCTGCAGGATTTAACGCAGGCGGGATGATTCTGCTTCTGGCAACAGGTTTTGTAAACAAAAAAGCCGGAACAAAAAACGCGCTCTTTCTGTCGTCGCTCGTTCCTGGCATTCTGTATGTGCTGCTGTTTCTTTTTCCGCATTTCATGCCTGTCGTGTTTACTGCAATCTTCGGCATCACTATGCTGCGTTTTTTCCGGGCACCGCTTTTAACGACGCTCATGAATACACAAATCAAAAATGAGAACCGGGCGACGGTACTGTCAGGTGTTTCGATGGTTGAACGGATTATTATTTCCCTGTTCTATCCGTTAGCAGGCATACTCATGGATTTTTCAGCACGATGGACATATCTTATTGTGGGAACGGCAGCGCTTATCGTTTCATTCGCACTGCGGGTGGAACGGATAAAACAGCCGGATGACGTCCGTTTACCATCCGGCATTTAAATCCCTTACAGATATTCTTCCATTTTTTTCACAGCTGCATCCGGCGTACTGCATGCGTCAAAATCAGTCTTGTAATTAACGCCTGCTGATACCGACTTTCTAAGTACGGACTTCAAATCTGCAATACTGTGTTTCCGAATGAAAAGCGCAGAAGCTTTTGCAAGTATGCCGTTTTTTCCGTCGTAGAACCCTTTCGTACATGACGCAAGTTCAGGACATGAAAAGCATCCCTGATCGGATTGCGTAAAACCGTGCCCTTCCGCACACGTAACGTTGGGACATTTTTTGTCCGGAAATACGGTTGCGTACGAACAGCAGTTGTACGGGCCTCTGCAGCCGCCGCACCACTGGCACAGAAAACACAAATCACAGTGCAGACCGCACACCGCAATCACTTCAGGAAGAACTGCGCGGGCCTCTGCAACTTTTTCCGCTTTAAGCTTTTTGCAGCGCTCAATCCGTGCCCCTGCAGGTTTGTCTCCATGCTCCGGATCATTTGAATACTTCTGCAGCGTTTTGCAGGGAAAGTCGGCACATTCTCCGCAGAACGACAGGCCCCCGCCTGCAGCCTGTTTTCCTTTGACACATTCAGCGACAGCGCATGTACTGTCGGCGGAATACCAGAACGGCTTACCGTTTGTCGCAATGCATCCGCCGCAGTTCATTTTTGTTTTAAACTCACAGGCTTCGCATGAAAGGCCGCAGCAAGAATCAATTTTTTCGTTCATAACAGCAGTATATCACGAACCTGCACGGAATGGTAAAAATAATTATTGACTTGTAAAGTATACTGAAATTAATAGAAAAAAAATAAAACAGGACATATAATTACACTATGAAATACGATGAACTATTGAAAGCAGCAGCAGGACAATCAGCTGAAGATTTTTTATGCAGCTCCGGTGATTTTTTTTCGGATGCATACACTCTTATTCCCGTCCCTCAGGCACCTGACTCCATGAGGTCCGGACATAAATCCTGCTATGATATACCTCATTTCTGTTCCATGATATGCTACGGGAAAGGCACGGTTGCCGCAGCTGCACCGGAACTTGTTCCGTTCATGAAAACGTTTCTTGAAGAAAACAACGGCTGGCACAGTTTTGATGCTCCTCAGCTTTTTACTCTTAACAACGAACTTTCAAAATACAATCAG
>JBAYAJ010000251.1:0-3184 GCA_041669845.1 Treponema sp. | reverse complement strand
TAAGGTCGGAGGAATCACCCATTCCCTCCGCATACGGATGTTCGGAAACTACAATGATACACACTGCATTGCCGGGATGTTTTCCGAATTCTCCGTCTGCATCATAAGTAAGTTTTTTATATTTTTCGGAAAGCGCTTCCTTTATTGTCGTTCCCGCCGTTATGCTGCCTTCACTTCCCTGCCACGTCATCGTCCAGCCGCCGCACTGACAGCCGATATTGTCCGCTCCTCGTCCGCACAGATACACATCGGTATCGTCTTTCAATGGAAGTACACCGTTATTGTTTTTCAGGACGACAATTGACTCATCTGCTGCTCTGCGTGCAAGCTGCAGATGTTCTGCGGAACGCACTGACGGTATATATGATTCGTCACGGTACGGATGCTCAAAAATACCTGATTCAAATTTAACACGGAGAATCCGGCTTACCGCATCGTCTATGCGGGACTGCGGAATATCGCCTGAAGAAACGGCCTTTTTTACCGTCCGTATGAATTTGTCCGCATCGTACGGCACCATGTTCATATCAATACCTGCGTTGACAGCTTTGACAACCGCATCATAATAATTGGAAGAAACCTGATCGATACCGCCCCAGTCGGAAACGACGAATCCTGTAAAGTTAAGTTCTTTTTTTAAAACATCGGTAAGCAGATATGAGTCAGCGTGCATTTTTGTTCCGTTCCACGAGGAAAAAGATGCCATGACGATACGCACACCACTGTCTACTGCTGCTTTATACGGAGGAAGATATGTTTTTCTGAGAAAGGCTTCGTCGCATTGTGTATCTCCCTGGTCGATAAGGTAATTCCCTGTTTTTGATGAACCGTAAGAGGTGCCACCGTCTCCAAGATAATGTTTTGCCGTAGTACACATACCGTCTACAGACTGGAAACCTTTTATGAATGCAGCACCCAGACGGGTCACATCGTCAGGATTGCTGCCGAACGATTCATATGAACGTCCCCAGCGGGGATCCTGAAGTACTGCAATGCATGGAGAAAACGTCCATGTTATACCTGCCGCCGCAGTTTCCTCTGCAGCAGCACGCCCTATTTTTTCAGTAAGCGATGCATCGCCGGAAGCTCCAAGTCCGATATTATGAGGAAAAATAGTTGCATTGTGCAGATTATTGTGTCCGTGAACAGAATCAGTACCGTACAATATCGGTATACCGAGCCGCGTGGACAGTGCTGCCTTCTGGTATACATCAACCATTTTCCGCCATTCACCGGTGGTGTTTGTACGGGGTGAACCGCCGCCCCCTGAAAGAATACTTCCCAGAAATTTCGATGCTACAAGTCCCGGACTGGCCGCATCTTTTGCAATCTGCGTCATCTGCCCGATTTTTTCATCAAGCGTCATCTGCTTTACCAGTATGCTGACACGTTCTTCAACAGGAAGTGAAGCCTCTTTATAGGATTTTTTCCCGTAACAACTTGAAGTTAAAAGTAAACCTGCAAAAAGCAGACATAAATATATGCGTTTCATATATAATACCTCACAATTTACTATATCAGAGGTATACGCAGATTGCCAGATGTTTTTTTTCGTAATAGTCTCTGCCTTTCATTTTTACCGCTGAACAAGTATAGTAGTCATATGTTCATCACGCATCCGCTGGCACCGGTCTGGGATAGAAACAGCGAAGTGCTCATTCTCGGAACGATACCGTCTCCAAAATCGAGGGAGGCGGGGTTTTATTATATGCACCCGCAGAACAGGTTCTGGCCGGTGCTTGCCGCAGTAACGGGAGAAAAACTTTTGTATATGAATGACGGCGGCGAACCCGCAGTCGAAGAACGCCGCGCACTTATTCTGCGCCATCATCTGGCTTTGTGGGATGTGCTGGCCGGATGCGACATAACAGGAGCAGACGACGCGAGCATACGCAGTCCGCGTCAGACTGATTTTTCAGCAGTACTTGCCGGTTCACGCATCAACCGCATATATTGTACGGGACAAACAGCATACAAATACTACACGAAATTATGTGAATCAGAGACATGCATTCCCGCGGTCTGTCTTCCGTCGACAAGCCCCGCAAACAGGGGCAGATGGCCGCTGGACAAATTAATAATTGCGTACGGAGTAATCACACAATGAAGCTTATACCCCGGAAATTTTCATCCGCTGCGCGAAAAAAAATAAACAAACGGGCTGTTGAAAAAGCGGAAAAAATGGGAGAACATGCCGGCGGCAGGGATATACGGAACGTCGAAAACAATCTTGATAAAATGAAAAGCGGCCCTATAGCCAAAATCTGGGATATGGTACAGGTGTTATGGGAAGGTTTCAAGTCACCCGACGTTCCGGCTCCGACAAAAGTGCTGATAATCGGAGCACTCATTTACCTTGTAAGTCCGTTCGATATAATTCCCGACACATTGGGACCTGTGGGCTTTCTCGACGATGCAGCTGTCATAGCCTTTATCTATGTGCAGTGTAAAGACCTTATTGTACATACAATTCCGAAAGTAACGGAACAGATAAAAAGCGGCATACAGGAAGCCGGCAGCGCGGCCTGTGAGCAGATCGACCGCATAACGGAAGACGCAATCTCCGACACCGTGGGAAAGACGTTCAAACTGTTCTGCAGGCGCATGCTGTTCAATTCGCTTTTGAAGCTGGTACTTTTTACGACGTCGATGATGCTTCTTTATTTTTCACGATCCGGCTGGGTTGCCGACAAATTTCTTGCTTCAGCACTATTATTTTTTGTTTCAGCATGGTCTGTCGCTGCACTCATTCCCAACATCATCCGGGTAATAAAAGCGTGCGCACAGTTCGTCTCCAGCCTAAAACAGGTGAATACACGGGAATGTCAGGACGTACTTGCAAATCCGAAGCACAGAAAGCTGAAATGGCAGGATAAGGCAGCGGAAGCAGCATATTCAGCATTCACGGGAACTACTGAGAAACATACAAAATTTTTCTCATTTATGTTCCGCAGATGGAATGAAGGCAAACTGCCTGCGTGGATCCCAAACAAACGGGCGATGGTAGATCACGTCTGGAACGCATTGAAATTCCAGCTGACAGCATTCATTACCATATTTGCAGGATATCTGCTTGTATACAATCTGCTTGTAAAGGGATTGCTGATGCGGACTGTGACTGATTTTACACTCTGGCAGCTAATTGCGTATCCGTTCGTGTACACATGGCATCTCTGGTTTTAAG
>JBAYAJ010000250.1:0-3199 GCA_041669845.1 Treponema sp. | reverse complement strand
CTTAACGGTAAACTTATTGTTACCTATGAAAAAATTGAGGACACCCAGAAATGGGGAATTGAAGGCCGCGATTCCGATTCTTTGTATCAACTGCTCCTTTCTGTAAAAGGAGTTGAAGCAGTTGTTTTCCTGCGGCAGGAAACAGAAACTTCATGTACAGGCGGATTTCGTTCCCGTGATACCGTTGATGTGAGTACGATTGCGGCAAAATTCGGTGGCGGTGGTCACAAGAATGCATCAGGAATGAGTGTTGAAGGAAAAATTGATACACTGATACCCGCTATTGTCAAAGAATTTGCACGCATTATGTAAACAGTCTGGCATAAATCTTGCTACAGATAAGGCATCTTGTCTGAGTAGGATTTGTGTATGGATAATGAAAAAAGTAATGGAAATGAAGAAATCGAGAGAATTCCGGAACTCGTTGCTGCAGGAAAAATGACGGAAACTGAAGCAATTAATCTGATTGCAAAGGAAATCTATCAATCACCGTTCCGGTTCGGATTAACTGCATACGATGAAGATTTCCGCAGTGATGTACTGCTTTCTTTTCTTCAAAAGGGCAGATTTATAATAGAACGCTACATTCCGGAGCGTAGTAATTTCAGATCATATCTTTTTGCGTCTATTCAGGGATTTATTCTCACGCAGAAAAGAAATCAGATCAGAAAAATGGTTTCAGATAACAATATAAGACAATATATTGCCACAGAAGAACTTGAATCTGAAAAAAATACAGGCAGCCACCTTTCTGTCTCCTGCTCCCCTGTAAAATACAAAGCTGTAAGCAATGAAAATATATGGCGGACAATGTCGACCCGCTGTCGTGAAGTTGGTGCATCAAACGCAAAAACTGCACTCATTCTCGCTCTGAAATCAAGTTACTATATTCCCGCAGATTATGTCGACGATATAAGTTCTTTCTGCAGTCTTGAAAGCGCAGAACTTCACCGGGTTATTATCGAATTGAATTCGCTTCTGTATGCAAAAATAAAACGACGGAATATTATTGTTGAACGGCGGAATAACGCATATTACTTCCACCGCAAATACTTTATGCAGATGAAGTATTGTAATCATGAAAAAACAAATATGGCTGCCTTATCTCAGAAATACAGCAGACAGACTGAAAACTGGAAAAACAAAAATAAGTTACTGCAGAAAAGCAGATACAGGGTTTGTCCTACAAATAAAATGATAGCAAAACTACTTGGTATTTGTGAACGGCAGGTAAGTTATTATATAAAACGTGCAAAAGGTCTTGATAAAGAAAAAAAATTATTGTCTAAAATGTTTCATCAGGATACTATAGCAGAATGAAAATATACTTGGCCACAGGGAACAAAAACAAAAAGCGTGAAATGGCGCAGATACTGAAAAATTATACAATTGTCATTCCATCCGACGAAGGAATAATCTTTAATCCCGTTGAGAACGGTTCAACTTTCTATGAAAACAGTCTTATAAAGGCCCGTACATTATATGAATTAGTACACTGCCCTGTAGTTGCAGACGATTCCGGTATCTGTGTTGCAGCACTCGGCGGGGCACCGGGTATCTACTCTGCCCGCTATGCAGGACCGTCATTTCCGCACGGAAAACCGGATGGAAATAAAATTTCACAGGATGAGCAGAATAAATTTCTTATCGGAGAGCTTAACGATGCTCTTGCTGACGGAGTTGACAGTTCCCTGTTTCCTAATGGTCCCCGCTCGGCTCACTATACATGCGCAATGGTATTGTATCTTGGAGACGACCGATTGTACGTAGCGGAAGAAACAATGGAAGGCACCATCGTTCAGTCTCTTAAAGATGCTGCGGGAACAGGCGGATTCGGCTATGACCCGCTGTTTTTCCTGCCTCAGTACGGAAAAACAGCCGCACAGCTCTCTGCGGATGAAAAAAATACCATTTCCCACAGAGGAAAAGCCACCCGGGCTGTACAGCAGATAATTAAGGACACGCTGATTTCAGCTTAACAACTTCACCGGTGTTCCATTAACGGACAGTTGTAAACAGTTTAATCAGAAGCAGTATTCTGATTAAACTGTTCCTTTCAGTTTCTGGATAAACCTTTAAAACTATCCGCAGACAAAAACAAATCCCTTCCTGTCTGTGGAATTCGTCTGATTCCTGCAAATACTCCAGAAACATTTGAAAAAAAGCTAAAGTTTTTACCATTATTCACCGAAGATATTAGTGAGTTATTATAGGCGGCGCGACTTCGAAGAAGCAGTACCTTATATAATTCAACTGCAGAAAAGTGTAGATGTGGCCTTGTAAACAGATGCACTTTTTTGCAAAACGGCAGAAAGGATTCTGTCGTATATCTATTCCATGGAGGAATAAACTATGGTTATCAACCACAACATGTCGGCAATGTATGCCAACCGTCAGCTGGGGATTACAGGTCTTTCAATCAACAAAGACATGGAAAAACTTTCTTCCGGTGAAAAAATCAATCGTGCAAGCGATGATGCATCAGGTCTTGCAGTATCTGAAAAGATGCGCGCACAGATCCGCGGATTGAATCAGGCTTCACAGAATGCGCAGAATGGTATCAGCTTCATACAGACAACCGAAGGGTATCTGCAGGAAACTACAGACATCATGCAGCGCATCCGCGAACTCGCAGTTCAATCCTCGAACGGAATCTACAGCGCAGAAGACAGGATGCAGATACAGGTTGAAGTTTCTTCTCTTGTTTCTGAGGTTGACCGCATTGCAAGTTCCGCTCAGTTCAACGGAATGAATATGTTGACCGGTCGTTTTGCACGGTCAACAGGTGAAAATACTGTCACAGCATCTATGTGGTTCCATATCGGAGCAAACATGGATCAGCGCATGCAGGTGTTCATTGGAACAATGTCAGCTGCAGCACTCGGAGTCCGCTCTGTCGGAACCGAAGAAAAGATTTCACTTTCGACACCGGAAGATGCCAACCGCGCTATAGGCACTATCGATGAAGCTTTAAAGAAGCTCAACAAACAGCGGGCAGATCTTGGTGCATACCAGAACCGAATGGACTTTTCAGTAAAAGGCCTTAACAATGCCTCTGAAAATCTGCAGGCTTCTGAATCACGTATTCGTGATACAGATATGGCCTCAGAAATGGTACAATTCACCAAAGATTCTGTTCTGCAGCAGGCTGGAACTGCAATGCTGGCTCAGGCTAACACGCAGTCACAGAATGTCTTGT
>JBAYAJ010000249.1:0-3208 GCA_041669845.1 Treponema sp. | reverse complement strand
CGTTATGTACCAGAGCTACTTTACAACGATTGTCGGACAGATATCCGCGGTAATCGGCCTTCTTCCCGTAATCACCAAGGGACTCGAATCGGTGGATTCTGTCGGAGATATTCTGCTGAGCGGAGACATTGAAGACAGCGACAGAAAACCGAAACTGGAAAAAGTCGACGGACATATTGAGCTTAAAAACGTGAGCTTTGCATATCCGGGCAGCACTGTTCCCGTGCTGAATAAAATCAATCTTGACATACCAAAGGGCAGCACGGTCGCATTTGTCGGCGGGTCAGGAGCAGGAAAATCAACCATTTTAAATCTTGTAATCGGTTTTCTGAAGCCAACGGCAGGACAGGTACTGATTGACGGGCACGATCTTATGTCTGTCAGCATGAAGTCGTACCGTACACATCTTTCAGTCGTCCCCCAGCAGTCCATTCTTTTTACCGGTACAATCCGGGAAAACATCACCTACGGTAAAGATGACATAAACGACGGCCGGCTTGAGCAGGTCATCAAAGCCGCAAACCTTGACGATGTTATTGCAGACATGCCTGACGGACTCAGCACAATGGTAAGCGAACATGGAAACAATCTGAGTGGCGGGCAGAAACAGCGGATAAGTATAGCGCGTGCATTCATAAGAGACCCGTCAATTCTTGTTCTGGATGAGGCTACAAGCGCACTTGATTCTGTAAGCGAAAAGAAGATTCAGGACGCACTGCAACACCTGATAAAAGGCCGTACAACGCTGATTGTCGCACACCGCCTCTCGACAATCAGAAATGCCGACCATATAGCCGTCATAGCCGGAGGCGGTATTGAAGAATACGGAACATATGACGGGCTGATGCAGAAAAAAGGAATTTTTTACCGGATGCACGAACTGCAGGTATAGCCCTGCCGTTCGTTACATATTTTGACTAAACAGTGAAAAAAAGCTACAATCGGAATATCTCAGGGAAATGCAGGCTGCAAGACGGATACCGGATGCAGGCTCAAAAAACCTCCCTTCAATCAATCATTTTATTAAGAGGTATTTATTATGGCACAACCTGAAAACGCAACCGGACCTGTTGAAAACAGCTGTATAACAAGCGCTCTTTTTACAGACTTCTACGAACTTACTATGGCTCAGGGATACTGGAAAGAAGACATGGACCAGAAAGTCGTATTCGAAATGTTCTTCCGCAGAAATCCCTTTAACGGAGGCTTTTCCGTCCTTGCAGGCAATGAAACGCTGCTTGATGCAATAACTGCATTTCATTTCAGTAAACAGGACATTGACTATCTTGCTTCGCAGAAAATATTCGAACAGGGCTTTCTTGACTATCTGAAAGACTTCCGGTTCAAAGGAGATCTGTACACAATGGACGAAGGTACCGTTATTTTTCCGCAGGAACCGCTTGTACGCATTCATGCTAATCTCATAGAGGCACAGATTGTCGAAGGGCTTATACTGAACCATATAAACTTCCAGAGCCTCATCGCGACGAAAACAGCAAGGGTATGGCTTGCAAGTAACAAAGGCGGTATCATGGAGTTTGGTCTCCGGCGCGCACAGGGTCCCGACGGTGCAATGAGTGCATCCAGAGCGGCATACATAGGAGGCGCAGCCGGTACTTCAAACACGCTCGCCGGAAAGCTGTACGGTATACCGGTCATGGGTACTATGGCACATTCATGGATTATGTCTTTTCCCTCAGAACTTGATGCATTCCGCGCATATGCAAAAATCTATCCGCAGAACTCTGTTTTCCTCATCGACACATACGACACGCTTAAGTCGGGAATAAAAAATGCCATAGTTGCAGGAAGCGAGCTCGTTGCCAAAGGATACAACTTCGGCGTACGGCTTGATTCCGGGGACATCTCGTATCTTACAACGGAAGTCCGGAAGGAACTTGATAAGGCCGGTTTTCCGCAGGCTAAGATTTCCGTGTCGAACGAACTGACAGAAGACATCATCAGTACGCTTGTCGCACAAAAAGTACCTATCGACAGCTGGGGTGTGGGAACACACATGGTTACGGGCGGAACAGAATCATCATTTACCGGTGTGTATAAACTTGCAGCACGTCACGACAAAGTTACCGATAAAATGATCCCCTCCATGAAATTCTCGGACAATCCGGCAAAAATGACAAACCCTGGAATCAAGAACGTTTACCGGCTGTATGACGGGAACGACATGGCTGCTGCGGATATTCTTACCCTGGAAGACGAAAAAATCGAACCGGGGAGAGAATATCATTATTATCATCCTATGATAGACTACCGGCAGTTCGCTTTTGAAGCATCCCGTATTGAACCGCTTCTGAAACAGCGGTTGTCTGCCGGTAAACGGATGCAACCCCGCCTTCCCGATTCAGAACAGCTGCATCTGAGCCGCGAGACAATGCAGAAACAACTTGCATCGTTCGACGAATCTTATAAGCGCATTCTTAATCCGCACATCTATAAGGTATCGATGTCGCAGCAACTAAAGGACCTGAAATTAAAATTCATTCAGGAAAATCTTGCAAAAGAGGAGATCGAAAAATAACAGCATTCAGTACCGGTGCAGCATGTATTTCACTGTTTTATAAGCACGGTCGTAAACCACGGTACGTAGGTAATGAGCATGAGTACTACAAATTGAACGGCAAGAAACGGAAGTATACCTTTTATCACCTTAGGCATCGGCTTTTCAAAAGTATATGACGCAATGAACAGGTCCATGCCTACAGGCGGTGTAAGAAAACCGATTGAAAGATTCATAAGGAATATTACTGCTGCCTGAACGGCCGGTACTCCGAAAGATTCCGCGAGAGGAAGCAGAAGCGGAGAGACAATCAGTATTGCGGAAAACATGTCCATAAGACATCCGACGGCAAGCAGCACAATATTCATGAGGATAAGGAACACATACGGATTCGACACATAGTTCGTTATGAATCCGGTAAGCTGCGCCGGTATATTTGCATCAAGCATAAAATACGAAATACCGGATGCCGCTCCGAGAATAAACAGAACACCGCCGGATACAGGCACGCTGTCCGCGATTACGGTACATGATTCCTGAAACGTAAAGTCGCGGCGGACAGCAGTTGTAAGAAAAAACGCATACAGGACGGCGAAAGCCGCAACTTCAAACAGGTCAAATATTCCTTTAAAATAAAGAACACAGATAAAGACCGGCATAAGCAGTTCCGGTATACAGTGAACAAGTGCG
>JBAYAJ010000248.1:0-3228 GCA_041669845.1 Treponema sp. | reverse complement strand
TACCGTAAAAGTACAAAAGGCTGCAGAACCTTTAAATTTTCAACTGACGGTTGCACCGGTCCGTTCGGACCGTATTGAAAAAATGCTGGATTATGTTAATTCCGTAAAAGCCGGAGTATGTATAGAACGTGCCGAATATTTTACAGAAGCGTATATGAAAAGTGAAAATGAGCCGGCAATTATCCGCCGGGCGGAAGGTCTTGCAAATACGCTTGCCAAAATGTCGCTGTATATTCTTCCAGGCAGTCTTCTTCTCGGGAATCAGGCTTCAAAACCGAATTATTCGCCTTTGTTTCCGGAATTTACGACAGATTTTCTTGAAGAAGAATTTATTGAAAAAAAACCTTTTTATCCACCGGAACGTCCGGCAGATAAATTTACAGTTGATGAGAATATCCTGCCTGAACTGAAGGGAATCCTGAAATACTGGCACGGAAAAACCCATAAAGAACGCGTCTATGCGAAGCTGCCCAAAGAAGCACTTATGGCGCAGGATTCAATAGGAGCCATAAATATACTCAACTATGTGCATGGAGGCGACGGACATTTTGCACCGCCGTATAAATGGCATATTGAACACGGACTTGGTTTTGTGATACGTACCGCGAAAGAACAGCTTGCTGCTCTGGATTTGAGTGAACCGGATGCACTCGATAAAAAAGCGTTCTACGAAGCAGTCATTATTTCCTGTCAGGGAGTTATTAACTGGGCCCACCGGTATGCAGATCTTGTTGAAACGGAAGCAGTAAAGGAATCCGATCCCGTACGGAAGAAAGAACTGCACAAAATGGCAGAAATATCCCGGTGGGTGCCGGAGAATCCTGCACGTACTTTTTATGAGGCACTTCAGTCTGTCACGTACATTCAGCTCGCCATTCAGGTTGAGGACAACGCGCAGGGAGTCTGTCTGGGCCGTTTTGATCAGGTAATGATTGATTTGTACAACAAAGGAATAAAATCGGGAACACTGACACGGGAAAAAGCTCTTGAGCTGGTACAGAATTTCTTTGTTATGCTTTCGGTTGTCGAGCGTATCAGGAGCTGGGACGACACGGCTTTTTTCCGCGGGAAACCTATTTTCCAGAATCTGACAATAGGAGGTATTGATCCGGATACACGGCAGGATGCGACGAATGAAGTCTCGTATATTGTGCTGGATGCTATTCAGAATACAAGGACCGTACAGCCTTCTCATTATGTAAGGTGGAGTAAAACTGCACCGGAAAAGTTCAAAATGAAGGTTGCAGAGACGATTCGTCTTGGAACAGGATTTCCTGCAGTGGCAAATGATGAAGTATATATGCAGGCATTGATGAATCGTGGGTATGAATACAGGGATGCCGCAGATTTCTGCATTATCGGATGTGCAGAACCGGGAACTCCGGGATTACGGGGCGGACGTACGGGAGCTGCATGGTACTCACTCGCAAAATGTCTTGAGATGGCACTTTACAACGGGAAGGATCCGCGTTCCGGTGTATCGCTTCATCCGAATTCAAGTAATAAAGATCTGGCTTCTTTTGAAAATTATGACGAGGTATGGCAGGCTTTTACAGAACAGGCACGTTACTATCTGAAACTGGAAGTCATCATGGATAACGCAATCGACGCTACGTATGAAGAATTTATAGATGAGCCGTTCTCCGGTGTTATGGCATGTCCGGTGACGACGCTTGAACGTGGAAAATCACTTAAAAAAGGCGGTGCAAAGTACGATTTTACCGGAAATCAGACAATAGGCCTTGCGGTTGTGGCAAACAGTCTGTATGCGGTCAAAACGCTCGTTTTTGAACAGAAAAAACTGACAGGTGCCCAGCTGATGCATGCGATGAAAACCGATTTCACCGATATGTCGGGAGATCCTACAGGTCCTGAAATGAGACAGATGTGTCTTTCTGTACCGAAGTACGGCAATGATAACGATGAAGTGGATTTTATTGCCCGTGACGTATTATCTCTCGTCTGTAAGGAATTCCCCAGATACAAAAATACGAGATACGGCAGAGGACCTGTCGGAGGTATATTCCAGGCATCAACAACAACCGTCTCATCGAATACTCCGTTCGGAAAGAGTGTCGGAGCGCTTCCCGACGGCCGTCCTGCATGGACACCGCTTTCGGACGGACAGTCCCCGTTCAGAGGAAGTGATACGCTCGGACCGACCGCTGCTCTTAATTCGGTATCTAAACTGAATCTGGTATTGCTTTCGGAAGGTTCTCTGTATAATCTGAAACTTTTCCCGGCAGATTTAAAGGATAACTGAAATCGAAATCTGCAGATTATTTATTTCACAGGAGGAAATACAATGGAACAGACATCTTTAACAGACAAAGTACACGGAGGCACAGCAGTACCCGTAAATGTACATCCACTCCCCGGCAGCACGGGATTAAAACGGTTGACCAGTCTTATTGATTATTATTTTGCGCGGGGCGGTATGCAGGTCCAGTTTAACGTAGTAAGCCGCGATACGCTGCTGCGTGCGCAGAAAGAACCCGATAAGTACCGCAGCCTTATCGTTCGTGTCGCAGGATATTCTGCTTATTTTGTCGGTCTGGATAAAACCGTACAGCAGGATATTATCGACAGAACGGAAGAACGGCTGTAATCAAAGGAGGACGGGGAAAATGGATAATGCTCAGACTTCTGAAATGAAAGGTACAATATTCAATATACAACGCTACAGTTTGCATGACGGTCCGGGAATTCGTACAACTGTTTTTCTAAAGGGATGCCCGCTGCACTGTTCATGGTGCTGTAATCCGGAGTCTCAGTTTTCCCCGCCGCAGCTTTCCTTTGTAGCTGATAAATGCATACACTGCGGAAAATGCATGGAATCATGCCCGTATGGAGCAGTTACTGTTACTTCAGAGGGGGTGCAGACGAACTGGAAAATCTGCAGCGATACATGTTACCGGACGCAGCCGGAAATATTTCCCTGTACACAGAAATGTTACAGTAAGGCCCGTGAAAAAACGGGAAAACTGCTGACTGTCGATACTGTTCTCAGTGAAGTCATGAAAGATGCGCAGGTCTACAGAGAAAGCGGCGGTGGTCTTACCGTTTCAGGAGGAGAACCGATGATGCAGCCGCTGTTTGTAAAATCACTGGCGGAAAAGGCAAAAGAAAACTGGCTGCACGTCGCCATGGAAACATGCGGATTTGCTTTGTGGAAAAATTATGAATCGGTTTTGGAATACGTTGATTTTTTATTTCTTGATATAAAAT
>JBAYAJ010000247.1:0-3239 GCA_041669845.1 Treponema sp. | reverse complement strand
GGCAACTGGTATTTGATACAAATTATATTTCCGGCATGCTTCTCCCAGACCCTCGTCACAGTCAAACGGCAAATCCGGAATAATAAATCCGGTAATACCTGCATCACGTGCAGTCCGTACAAAATTTTCAATTCCGGGACGATATGCAAGAGATGCATATGTCATAAGGAAAAGCTGTACCTCAGGATGTATTTTGTGCAGCCGCCTGATATATGCAAATCCATTCCGGACTGTATACCCTCTGCCAAGTACTTCCGAGCACGCGGTTTGAATCGCAACACCGTCCGCACTCGGATCGCTGAATGCAAGTTGAATCTCTATGATCTTAGCACCGCCCTTAATGAGCGCGTTTCCCACAGCAAGCGCTGTTTCATCGTCCGGATATCCGGCTACCTGATGCGCCATAAGAATTCTGCTCATCTGTTACTCCCCGCAGCCATCGACTGCGCATAGTGAATATCCGTTCCTGAACGCAGGCGTTTCAATTCTGCTTCAAGAAACTGTTCCCACTCTTTCGGGCGGAATACAGGACTTGTAATAAAGATGTCTTTGTCGCCACGCCCCGACATATTAACAATAATCACATCCGTCTTTTTCATTACAGGAGCAATTTTAAGCGCCATGGCACCTGCATGGGCACTCTCGAGTGCAAACATAACACCTTCGTTCTGTGCAAATACTCTGACGGCATTGAGTGCTTCACTGTCTGTAACCGCATTAAACTCTATTCTGCCTGATTCACCAAGTTCTGCAAGCTGAGGGCCGATTCCTGCATAATCAAGTCCGGCAGAAATTGACCGTGTCGTTGAAACCTGTCCATCGGGATCGAGGAGAAAACGGCTCTTATATCCCTGAACAATACCATCGACAGCGTCACCGCCCATACGCACAGCATTGTTTCCCCGTCCCGGTCCTATACCGCCGGCTTCCGCAGCTATAAGCCGTGGTTCCTTTTTGTCTATAAACGGCTCAAAAAAACCGATTGCATTTGAACCACCTCCGACACACGCACACATAGCTGTAATATGAATCCCTCTGTCAGTCGTCTGCTGTTCCACTTCTTTTCCAACAACAGACTGGAACGTACGAACCATATCGGGGAACGGTTCAGGACCAAGAGCTGATCCTATCAGATAATGCGTCGTTGCAAAATTAGCAGCCCAGTCGCGCATAGCTTCGTTTATAGCATCCTTCAAAATACGAGAGCCCGTCGTTACGGGAATAACTTTTGCTCCGTACATTTCCATCGCTGCAACATTCGGCTGCTGCCGGCGCACGTCAACTTCACCCATGTAGACCTGACACTCAAGCCCGAGCCGCGCACACGCAGCTGCAGTCGCAACCCCGTGCTGGCCCGCACCCGTCTCGCAGATAATCCGCGTCTTTCCCATATGCTTTGCTACAAGGGCCTGTCCGACGGCATTGTTAATTTTGTGGGCACCTGTATGAGCAAGCCCTTCCATTTTTATATAAATCCGTGCTCCTCCCAGCTGTTCCGATGTACGTTCTGCATACAGCAGCGGCGTCGGTCTTCCGATAAAGTCACGGCGGAGTCCGTTCAGCTCATTTAAAAAACTTTCGTCGTGCATATCTGATTCAAAGGCAGCCTTCAATTCGTCAAGCGGGCGCCGGAGAATTTCGCCGACATATTTCCCGCCGAACCGTCCAAAAAAACCTTTATCACTTTCTTCAGCCATATTTCCCCCCTGCTTACAGACATTTAACAGCTGTAAACAGTCTGTCGATTTTTTTATGATCTTTTATTCCGGGAACACTTTCCACGCCGCTTGAGACGTCAACCAGTTCCGGATGAAATTTCTCTACAATATTATGCACGTTATCAGGTGTAATACCCCCTGCCAGCCATAAGTGCGGCAGAGAAGCTGCCTTCTGCACAAAAATTTCCGGTATCCGCGTTCCCGTACCGCCCGGCAGTCCGTACATAAACGCGTCCATAAGCACCCGGTACTGCCCGGTTTCCAGCAGGTTCTTCATATATTCGACATCTGCTTCTGACTGAACCCGGACAGCAGCATATCCGGGAACACCTGCTGACGGCTGGCATCCGTGATATTGAATACCGTCAAGTATTCCGTTCTGAGCAAGGTGCATTGCCTCACGCCCTTTTCCCGAGTCCGTTTCCGTAATAACGCCGATAAAAGCGGGACACCTGTTTTTCTGAAATGATGATCGTATTCTTTCTACAGTTGTACAGTCTACACACCGGCGGCTTCCTTCGCTGAATACAAATCCCAGAAAATCAGCGCCGGCATCTGCGGCGGCGTGTGCATCACTGGTATTCGTTATTCCGCAGATCTTAACAAGCGGCCGTTTTCCTTCACAATACTCAAGTCTGTCTGCAATAGTTTCCCAGAACTTCGTTTCTATCGTTCTCTGAGAAACTGCATCTGATGCATCTGTAAATGCTTGTACAAGTCCTGACGCATTTTCAGGATTCCGCGCGGCGGCTTCACCTATAAGAACACCGCCGAAACTCATAAATCCTGCAAAACGTGCAGCTTCTTCTGTCATTATTCCAGACTCCGCTATAACAGGAGGTAGTTTTATGTGTTCTTTTTGTACTGCACAATATACACTCATACGACGGCGTATTCTTACAGGCATAAGGGGGTCAACAGAGAACGTCGCAAGATCGCGCGCGTTTATGCCAAGTACCAGCTGCTGTTCACATCCCATGTTGTGGGCAAGTTTTATTACTTCGTACGCTTTTTCACAGTCTTTTTCTTCACGTATTTCAAGCAGAACAGCAATACCGAGTGAAAAAGCCCGGCGGGCCATCACACAAAGATTGTCAGTATCAAGTATCCGGGTAATAAGCAGTACCGCATCGGCCCCGCACAGGTACGCAACATTCACCTCATCGGCTTCAAGCAGGAAATCTTTGCGCAGTATGGATGCATGTGTCCCTGCCGCGCCGGCAACAGCTGTAAGATCGGCAAGCGAACCGTGAAAATAATCAGTTTCCGTAAGTACCGAAATACCTTCGGCACCTGCGTTCACATACGCTTCTGCTGTTTTTACTGCATCCAGATCCGGCGCTATCATCCCTTTCGAAGGAGATGCACGTTTTATTTCAAGTATTGCACCAGGAACCGGCATAAACGGAACAACAGGCCGCCGTCGCGTTTCAGGAACTGCAAATCCGAACGAAACACCCTGTTCCTTTATAACTGCACGACGCCTTGCCGTAATTTCCGCAAGAATGTCATGCGGCATTT
>JBAYAJ010000246.1:0-3259 GCA_041669845.1 Treponema sp. | reverse complement strand
CATGGCGCTCTGACTGTCAGATATACCGCGCGGATTCACCGGTTTCATAAGAATAAGGCGCGTAGACGAAATGTTTATACCAAGACCATATAATGTTGCAAACAGAATAATACGCGGAAACGTTGTAAAATTCGTAGCACGGGGGGTATACATAACAGTAAGTAATATAATTATTGCAAGTGCAAGATTAAGGGCCATTGATAAATCAATAAGGATACGAGGCATTGGAATGACAAGAAACAGTGCCACAACAACAACTGCGACACCTACTATGTTACGTTGAAAAAAATTCAGAACGGCTTCATTTGAAGCCTTTCCCGCTTCGTTTGCCATTAGTCCCCACCCGGCACACTACGATTTATTTCTTAGAGTTATATTTAATATGTGTATATACAAGAACAATTGCTCTTATATACTGTTCCGGTATTATATCACCAACTTTTGTATCTGTATAGAGTCCGCGGGCCAGCGGTCTGTTTTCCACAATCGGAACGTTATTCTCCCGCGCAATGCGTTTTATAGTAAATGCCATTTCGTCCTCGCCTTTAGCAGTTACCTGCGGTGCCTGTTCTGTCAAAGTCTTGTCATATTTTAACGCAACAGCAAAATGCGTCGGATTTGTTATTACAACATCCGATTCTTTTACAGCTTTTGGAATATTCTGTTGAAGAAGACGGTGCTGTTCCTGCTGAAGATGATTCTTTACGTCTGGATCACCTTCCATTTCCTTATATTCTTCTTTTACTTCCTGCTTCGTCATTTTCAGCTCTTCCATGAATTGGCGGCGCTGTACCAGATAATCGGGAATTGCAATAACAAGAAAAATTACTGCAGCTACAATCAGCAGCTGCGCCGCCATCCTTGCAATATACCCGGCAGCTTCTCCTATGTTACCATTCTGTATTTCAAGCAGCAGAACAGGAATATCCCGACGTATAAGCACATATGAAATTACCGATATTACAATAACCTTTCCTATTGATTTTATTATATTAAAAAAGCCTCTGAACGAAAAAAGAGTATTTTTGAAATATTCGGCGAAATTCGGTATTATTTTTTTAAAATTCGGCTCGATAGTTTTTGTTGTAAAAAGGAACCCTTTGTTTTGAATAATATTTCCTGCAACACCTCCAACTATACCTACTATGCCGATTGGAAGGGTAAGCCGTATAAAAAAATAGAAAAAAGCCTTTGCCAGGTTCGGATCGTTTACCTGTGTGTTTGTGCATCGTGAAAAATAAAACCGCAGGACAGCAACAAAATCTTTTAACATGGACGGTCCCATAAATACCAGAACAATAACGGTAAGCAGCATAACGAGTGCACTGTTCAGTTCCTGACTTTTTGCAACACGTCCTTCTTTACGGGCTTTTTCAAGTTTATACTCTGAAGGTTCCTCTGTACGTCCTTCATCCTCGGCAGCAAACCACTGTAAATCAATCATTTTATACGTCATGAGCTACCCCCGGCTGCTGAAAAAAGCTGTATAAGACTGGTAATTCCGCTGTTGAAAGAACGTTCGAAAAAATCACAGAGCGACGGCATCAGTACCGTTATAAGAAAAAACGCCACAAGCAGCATAATGGAAAATCCTTCTGACAGGAGGTTCATCTGTGGAGCAGCCCGCGAGAGAATCGCCATACAGACTGTTACAAGCATGAGCGTTCCCAGTATGGGAAGTGAAATCACAAGCGCATCGGCAAAAAGCTGTGTAAGTCCGCCGACAAGAAATTTTACAATTTTTTCTCGTGCATCCAGAAGTTTAAATACGTTCATTGTTGTAAAACTTCCAACAAGTCCTTTCAGAAATAATTTCTGAAACCAGTGATTCTGCATAAAGATCAGCATAGCAACAAGATTCAGATACTGTCCCATAAGCGGATTTTCAACCTGAGACATTGAGTCATATACCTCAGATGCGCTCAATCCCATCTGAAATGCAAAAAACTGGCCTGCAGTACTGAATGCAGAAAATATGATAGTAATATAAAAGCCCATAATTACACCGATCATGGCTTCTCCGATAAGCAGCATTATATATGCAAGGTCGAATGAACCGTCTTTTGTAATATACTGCGTATATGCAGCAGAATCTGCAAATGGAAGAATAATGTAAGCCATATAACCGGCAAGCGCAATTTTTGCAATGCGTGAAACAGACCTCATCGAAAAAAGCGGCAGCGTCATAAGCAGCGCAAAACACCGTACCGCAACGAGGAGGAAAACAGGTGCCTGTGCTACTATCCGATCAAGCATACAGGCATCTCTATTTTGCCATCGCTGGAATCATTTTAAATAAATTAATCGTATAACCACTCAACTGAGAGAACATCCAGCCACCAAGAAGTGCAAGGACAGCAAGCATTGCAAGCATCTTTGGTAGAAACGTAAGTGTCTGCTCCTGTATCGACGTAGTTGCCTGAAAAATGGCAACTACAAGACCAATAATAAGAGCTACCCCGAGTACAGGCGCCGCAAGTATGAATATTTCAAAAACGCTTCCCTGTATTAATGAAACTATTTGTCCTATCGACATTTTATCCCCCTTTATTTAATAACAGAATTGAACAATTGCTGCGTGAGCAGTCCCCAGCCGTCTACAAGCACAAAAAGCATAAGCTTGAACGGCATGGAAATCTGAACAGGAGGCAGCATCATCATTCCCATCGACATAAGAATACTTGCAACAACCATATCTATTATAATGAATGGTATATACAGTAAAACACCGATCTTAAAAGCTACTGTCAATTCGTGAAGAATATAAGCAGGCACAAGTACGTGCGTCGGTACATCTGCAAGCGTACGAGGTTTTTCCATTTTACCCATTGCCATAAACATGGAAATATAGCTTGTATCTTCTGACATCTGACTGTACATAAAAATCCGCATGGGTGCTTCAGCTTCTTTATACGCTTCATCTATACCTATCTGTCCGGATGATAAAGGCTTAAACGATTTATTGTATATCTGGGTAAATGTCGGCCACATAACGAACACTGTCATAAAAAATGCAATTCCGTTCAGAACAGACGTAGGAGGTACCTGTTGAAGGGAAAGCGCACGTTTTATAAAATCGAGAACAATTGAAAAACGCAGAAAACTCGTCATAAGAATAAGCAGACTGGGTGCCAGCGTCAGGACAGTGAGCAGTAAAAGAAGTTGTACAGAAAAAGCAACCTGCTTTCCTGTAGTTGGCTGCGTAATGTTGATGTCGATATTCGGTACCGTTGCACTGCGTATTGTATTACTTATTTCT
>JBAYAJ010000245.1:0-3262 GCA_041669845.1 Treponema sp. | reverse complement strand
CCGCATTCCGAACCTTTGTGAGCATATCTGCTACCGGATCTGATGCACTCATCTTATACTCCTGCCACTCTACCAGCTAGATTTTGTGATGCCTGGGAGCAGGCCTTCACTTGCAAATTTACGAAAGCAGCAACGACACATCTTATACTTTCGTAAATATCCACGCGGACGTCCGCAAATCTGACAGCGGTTATACTGTCGTGTTGAAAATTTAGGTTTGCGGGCTGCTTTAATAATCATTGATTTCTTAGCCATAGTTTCTCACCTACTTCCGAAAGGGCATATTGAACTTGGCAAGCAGAGCACGGGCTTCATTATCCGTCTTTGCACTAGTTACGATAGAGATATTCATTCCGGAAATCTTCGTGATTTTATCGAAATCAATTTCCGGAAAAATAATCTGTTCTGTAATACCAAGAGAAAAATTCCCGTGTCCATCAAAGCCTGTTGCTTTTATACCACGAAAATCCTTAACACGGGGGAGTGCAACGTTGATAAGGCGGTCCAAAAATTCATACATCATGGTACCGCGCAGTGTCACCATTGCGCCTACTTCATTTCCCTCACGAAGCTTGAAGTTAGCTATGCTTTTTTTCGCCTTTGTCTTGACCGCATGCTGTCCTGTGATCTGTGTAAGATCTGTGACAGCGGCATCAAGAAGTTTCTTGTTTGTGAGAGCTTCGCCCACACCCATGCTTACCACAATCTTTTTGATTACGGGAACCTGCATCGGGGTTGTATATCCAAGTTCTTTTATGAGCTCGGGAGCGATAGTGTCCTTATAGACTTTCTTAAGCCGAGGTACGTAATTATCCATTACAGTATTTCTCCACATTTACGGCAGACGCGAATTTTTTTATCGCCGTCAATTTTATAACCAATTTTCACCGGGCGACCGCATTTTTTGCATACGATAGCTACGTTTGAAATGTTCAGCGGAGCCTCGACCTCAGCAATTCCGCCCTGGTCCTGCTGGCTTCGTTTTTTCATTGCCTTTTTGACAATATTCAAACCGGAAACAATAACCGCATCCTTGTCTGGAAGAATCCGGACTACTGCACCACGTTTACCTTTGTCTTTTCCGGCCAATACCTGTACCGTATCGTTCTTCCGGATTCTGAATTTTTTATTCATATTCACTTCTCCTTACAGAACTTCCGGCGCAAGTGATACGATCTTCATAAAATCCATATCACGAAGCTCACGGGCAACTGGTCCAAAAATACGCTTACCTTTCGGGTTCTTATCTCCGTCGACAATAACACATGCATTATCATCAAAACGGATATATGTTCCATCGGGACGGCGGTATTCCTTTGCCTGGCGGACAATAACCGCCTTCTCTACGGAGCCCTTCTTTATAGTAGATGTCGGGATTGCATCCTTAACAGCTACAACAACTATATCACCGATACCGGCATAACGGCGGTGTGTACCGCCGAGTACCTTGATGCACTGAACGATCTTTGCACCGGAGTTATCAGCAACAACCAAATTTGACTGCATCTGAATCATTTTTCAGCTCCTGTGCTATTTTGCACGTTCAACAATATCAGCAAGACGCCAGCACTTATTTTTACTGAGCGGTCTGCATTCCATAATGCGTACAGTATCGCCTACATGCGCTTCGCTGTTCTCATCATGGGCCATATACTTCTTTGTCCGCGTGACATATTTTTTATACAGCCGGTCCATTTTCTTTTCTGATACAGAAACGACAATCGTTTTATCCATTTTGTCGCCTGTAACAATTCCCACAAATGCGCGGGCAACCGGCTTCTTTGTCTGAACAGTCTGTTCTTCCACGGTTCAGCTCCTACTTATTTGCTTCAACAGTTTTTGCTTCCACTTTTGCAGAAGCTTTCTGCTGAATAAACGTATTAAGGCGGGCAATTTCGCGGCGCATTGTACGTTTCTGCATCGGGTTATCTACATGTGCAATCACCATTTTAAAACGGAGATCCATGTACTTTTTCTTAAGCTCATCACGTTTGGTAACGAGTTCGGCATAAGACAGTTCATTATCTTTTACTTTTTTATCAGCCATCTTATTCCTCCTTACACTACCGTCGGTCTGTAGGCTATTTTCGTTGTAATCGGCAGTTTGCTTTGCGCAAGTTCAAGAGCATGTGCAGCAACCTTAATATCCACACCGCCGATTTCAAACAAAATCATACCGGGTTTTATAACAGCAGCCCAAAACTCCGGAGCACCTTTTCCTTTACCCATACGGACTTCTGCCGGTTTTTTGGTAATCGGCTTATCCGGGAAAACACGGATCCAAACCTGGCCTTTGCGGCTCAGTTCACGGTTAATAGCAACACGGGCTGCTTCAATAACCCTTGCATTAAGCCATGTCGGCTCTGTTGCGACAAGCGCAATATCGCCGAAGTCTATATTGTTGTCGCGTGTAGCAAAGCCTTTTTCTCTACCACGCTGCACCTTACGGTGTATGACTCTTTTAGGACTAAGCGGCATATACTAGCTCCTTGATGATTTTTCAGCAGTATTCGAACCGGCAGATCTTTCAAAGCGTTCACGGCGCGGTTTTCGTACAAGCTGACCGGCATCTTCATTCTGTTCAATGCCGTAGTTCATGCCATTATAGACCCAGACCTTTACTCCGATCTTACCGTATGTAGTAAGAGCTTCATAAGTACCGTAGTCAATATCAGCACGAAGTGTGTGAAGAGGGACACGTCCTTCCTTATGCTCTTCGCTGCGTTTCATTTCTGCACCGCCGAGACGACCGGCAAGACGAATCTTAACACCCTGAGCACCTGCCCTCATAGCATTACTTACAGCCTGTTTCATAGCTTTACGATATGAACCGTGGCCTAGAAGCTGGCGTCCGACATTTTCAGCAATCAGAGTAGCGTTCAAATCAGCACGTTTGACTTCTTTAATTTTAATCTGAACTTTTTTCGGATCAAGTACTTTCTGGATGTCGGCGCTGATTTTTTCAATCGTCGCACCTTTTACACCAATAATAACGCCCGGGCGGGCTGTATGAATTACAATAGTAACCCGCTGCGGGTGACGAACAATTTCAACCTCTGCAATATCGGCATTCTTGCATTCCGGAAGATTTGCAACCAGTTTCCTGATTTTCATATCTTCAAGAACAAGATCCGCATACTCGCGGGGATCTGCATACCAGCGTGACTGCCAGGTTTTGTTTACACCGAGGCGTAAACCGATTGGATTAACTTTCTGACCCACTTTATTTTCCCGCCTTTTCGTCAACGACGACCGTAATATG
>JBAYAJ010000244.1:0-3265 GCA_041669845.1 Treponema sp. | reverse complement strand
CGTCGTCTTTGTGTGCATTTTCGTGATGACTGTGTCCGACTATTGTCGAGATCTGTTTTGAAAAATCAAGTTTCTGGATACGTTTTGTTACGGTCACACCGTGCAGTTTCTGAAGTAATACTTCCATAGGGCGGTTGTATGTCGTAATAAACTCGGCATCATTATTTCCGGCGAATAACGGAGCATGATTATTACCGATTTCGTATCCTATTTTTGCATAACTGAACGGAGAAGGTGCGGACAGGGTGACAACAAGTACTTCCGTTGCCGGTACGTCGACTGCTATTACCGTACCGTCGGTATCTATGCCGAGTACGTCTCCCGGTTTAAGTCCTTTATGCAGAATTGTATCGTCAAGGCGGACCGCAACATCACGGCCGCCGTTTGACATGCTGCGGTGTAATTTGTTGTACGTGTCGTGCCAGGGAATCTGCAGGTAGTCGACAGGTTTCCCTGCGAACTGCGGATCTGTAAGAGTGCCCAGAATTTTTTCGCAAAGCATAGTTGCTGTACCTCCTGCTGTCAGAACAGATAATATAATTGTGCGAGCGGTAATGTTTTTGCCGGTTTACTCGTAATAAGTTTACCGTCGGCAGTGACTTTATATGTTTCCGGATCAACCGTAATAACCGGCAGCGCATCATTGTATTTAAGGTCCTTTTTGCCGATGTTACGGCAGCCGTGAACGGGGAGTACCATTTTCTGCAATCCGAGTTTTGCTGGTATACCACAGTCGATGGCAGCCTGCGACATGAATGTTACACATGTCATATATTTTGCCTTTCCGTAAAAACCGAACATATGGCGGTATGTAACCGGCTGGCAGGTCGGAATGGAAGCGTTTGAATCACCCATTTTACTCATGATGATGGCACCACCTTTTATAATCATATCAGGTTTTGCTCCGAAAAAGGCCGGATTCCAGAGTACCAGGTCGGCAATTTTGCCTGTTTCAACGGAACCGACGTATTGACTGATTCCGTGTGCTATAGCCGGATTTATCGTATATTTTGAGATATACCGTTTTGTCCGGAAGTTATCGCAGCTGCCGTCGCCGTCGGCCGTATCTTCAGGAAGCGTACCGCGTTCTTCTTTCATTTTATGTGCGGTCTGCCATGTGCGGGTAATGACTTCTCCGACTCTTCCCATAGCCTGACTGTCGGAACTCATGATGGAAAGCGCCCCCATGTCATGCAGCACATCTTCCGCCGCAATTGTTTCCGGTCTGATGCGGCTGTCTGCAAAAGCGACGTCCTCCGGGATTTTATTGTCAAGATGGTGGCAGACCATAAGCATATCAAGATGTTCATCGAGCGTATTCTGCGTAAACGGCATTGTAGGGTTTGTGGAAGCAGGAAGTACATTCGGAAAACCTGCAACTTTAAGGATGTCCGGCGCGTGTCCGCCGCCGGCTCCTTCGGTATGATAGGTATGAATAGTTCGTCCGTCTATTGCGGCAAGCGTGTCTTCGACACATCCTGCTTCATTAAGAGTGTCTGTATGAATGCAGACCTGTACGTCGTATTCGTCGGCGACCGTAAGCGATGTGTTAATGACGGCCGGTGTCGTTCCCCAGTCTTCATGAATCTTAAGGCCGCATGCACCTGCCTTTATCTGTTCAACAAGCGGCCGCGCAGATGAAGAATTCCCTTTTCCAAGATAACCGATATTCATCGGGTATGCTTCTGCAGAGGTGAGCATCATTGCCAGATTCCAGGGACCGGGTGTACATGTTGTAGCATTTGTCCCGTCCGCAGGGCCGGTGCCGCCGCCGATCATTGTTGTAATTCCCGAAAAAAGAGCCGTATCGATCTGTTCAGGGCTTATGAAGTGGATATGAGAGTCGATGCCGCCTGCAGTAACGATAAGACCTTCTCCTGCGAGTGCCTCTGTGGAAGCTCCTACCGTCATACCGGGGGTAACGCCGTCCATCGTGTCCGGATTGCCCGCTTTTCCGATCCCGGCTATTTTTCCGGCCTTTATACCGATATCCGCTTTATAAATACCGGTATAATCAAGAATAACGCAGTTTGTAATAACAAGATCAAGATCTCCTGCCGCACTGGTTGTGTTGGATGACTGTCCCATTCCGTCTCGTATGGTTTTTCCGCCGCCGAATTTAATTTCATCTCCGTAATGGGTGTAATCTTTTTCGATTTTTATGAACAGGTTCGTATCCGCAAGTCTGATTTTATCTCCTGTTGTCGGGCCATACATCATTACATATTTATTCCCATCAATTTTACAGCTCATGTCATGCTCCTGTTATTTAGTAATAAAACCTCGTTCTTCCGCCCTTATAAGTGCTTTACATTTGTTTGCTTCAGATGTCTGCCCCTGCGTTAAATCGTTAAGCCCGAAAATCCTGCTTGTCCCACCGAACGAACAGAGGTGAACAGTTTTTGTTTCTCCCGGTTCAAAACGCACGGACATACCTGACGGAATGTCGAGCCGGTATCCGAATGCCTCTTTCCGGTCAAATTTAAGGAGCTTGTTTACTTCAAAAAAATGAAAATGTGAACCGACCTGTACAGGGCGGTCTCCGGTATTCGTTACTTTAATCGTGACAGTCTTTCTGCTGGTGTTCAGTTCTATTTCTTTATTGCATGAAATTATTTCACCTATTTTCATAGAGCGTACCTCCCGGTTATGCCAGATTTATTGGATTATGAACAGTGACAAGTTTTGTCCCGTCAGGAAATGTTGCTTCAACCTGTACTTCATGAAGCATGTCGGGAACGCCTTCCATAACATCTTTTGATGAAAGAAGTTTTGCCCCTTCGTGCATCAGTTCCGTTACGGTTTTACCATCGCGTGCCAGTTCCATAATCTGTGATGAAATATATGCAACTGCTTCAACATAGTTAAGTTTAACACCCCGTGCCTTACGTTTTGCGGCAACTTCACCGGCGCAGCTGAGCATCAGTTTTTCAGTTTCACGCGGAGTCAATTTCATAGTATGCCCCCTAAAAAAAAAGACGCCTGTCCTGCTGGACAGACGTCTTTGTCTATTTAATCTGGTATGTATTGTATACCTTCTTTCTGCTTATTGCAAGTTTCCAATGCTGTCGTTTAAGTCGTCCTGATACACATTTCAATCGAGCCATCCGGCCAGCATGTCGTGTACCGTTTCCCTGATACTGTCAGCTGTTTCTTTTGCAGAATGTTCCGTAAGTCCTGCTTTTGCGGCTGCGGCGAGCAGATTTTTTATACCTGGATTTTTTCCTTCGCCGTCTATGGTGGAGGCATGTTCTCCACCGACGGG
>JBAYAJ010000243.1:0-3346 GCA_041669845.1 Treponema sp. | reverse complement strand
TAAAAACTTTTCTGTTATTGACATATGCCCGTTATTCGGTATACTGAAATAATTATGAGCATACGCCAATTTTATATACAGGAGCATCTATTTTATGAGTGAATCATGTAATCATGACTGTGGTTCCTGCAGCGAAAACTGCAGTGACCGCGCTTCGGACCAAACAGATTTCCGTGCAAAACTGAATGCTAAGTCGCACGTTAAAAAAGTCATAGCTGTCATAAGCGGCAAAGGCGGCGTGGGTAAAAGTATGGTAACGTCACTGCTTGCCGTTCAGACAAGCCGCAGCGGATATAAAACTGCCGTTCTTGACGCCGATATAACTGGTCCCTCAATTCCAAAAGGATTCGGCCTTACCGGAAAAGCAGCCGGCAGCGACAATGAAATGTATCCTGTCGTAAGTACAAACGGTATATCCATTATGTCTCTGAACCTGCTGCTTGAGCATGATACCGACCCTGTCATATGGAGGGGGCCGCTTATTGCCGGTGCGGTAAAACAGTTCTGGACTGACGTTGTCTGGGGTGATATTGATTACATGTATGTAGACATGCCTCCGGGAACGGGCGATGTTGCACTTACTGTATTCCAGTCGCTGCCGGTCGACGGCATCGTCGTTGTCACATCACCTCAGGAACTCGTCGGTATGATCGTTGAGAAGGCGGTTAAGATGGCAGGCATGATGAACATTCCCGTTCTTGCACTCGTAGAAAATATGAGCTATTTCACCTGCCCCGACTGCGGCAAAGTGCATCATATATTCGGTGAAAGCCACATAGACGAAATTGCAGAAAAGCACGGAGTACAGACAGTGTGCAGACTGCCCATAAACCCGGAACTAGCTTCAGCTGCCGATGCAGGTACCATCGAAATGGTGGACGAACCGGAACTGGAGCCGCTTGTTAAAGCGCTTACCGGCCGATAGAGACTGAACTGCACCGGCAGCTGAAGTTTACACTGATTTACTGATTAACGCCGCGTGCAGTAATCAGTGTTTTTTCCGACAGCATCCGTACAAACCTGTCCGCTGCTATGCTCAGTGTTTTCCTGCTGTCCTGGACAAGACTGATATGTCGCGGGGGAACTTCCTCTTTCAGCGGGATGCGTACGACACTGCCGTTTTTCAGTGCTTCCTGCGCAAGCGGTGCAGGAAGAAAACCAAGTCCCAGATTACACTGTACGAGCGGCAGAATCTGGTCGGCGGTAGCAGCCTCTGTATCAGGACGGAATATAAGATTATGTTCCATAAAAAGTTCGTTGTAAAACCGGTATGTCATTGTCTCCTCTCCAAGACAGATAAGCGGATACTTCTTCAGTTCTGAAAACTCCAGAGTCCGGTGTGCAAGAGGAAGAAAAGACGTTCCTCCTATAAGTATTTCCGTAAACGAAACAAGTTCGGTCTGCAGAAGCGGTTTTTCAACAGAAACAGGCGTCGTCACAACGGCAAAATCGACAATTCCCCGCTCAAGTGCTGCAAGTGCCTGAGGAGTCGAATGATTCGAAATACGAAGCCTGATATTCGGGTACTGCCCGTGGTACTCCCGCAGTTTTTCAAGAAGTAACAGATGAAGAGCCGTCTCACTTGCTCCTATGGAAACAGTACCATTATGCATACTGCGGATTCCTGCAAGTTCGTTTTCACCTTCCGAAATCTGTACACAGGCAGGTTCAATGTGTGCATACAAAGACGTACCTTCCGGTGTCAGAACAACACCTCTGCTGCTGCGCGTAAATAATTTACAGCCGAGTTCCGATTCAAGCCTGTTTACGGCGCGCGTTACGTTCGGCTGGTCGCTGTCGAGAATATTTGCAGCTTTCGTAAAGCTTCCGTATTTTGCTACGTAGTAGAAAATCCGGTAATAATCGTAATTAACAGTTGTCATAGAATCCGATTTCCATATCAATTTGATATATATATTATATCAATTATAATCTTCACACATACTATGTCATAGTATATACTTCGCGTCAACAGCAGCCAGCATGAACACGTATAGCAGTATGGAGGTATAAGTATGATAGATTTGTTTGAAGCACTCATGATTTTATGTTTCGGCCTTTCGTGGCCGGTTTCAATTTACCGGTCATGGGTGTCGCGTACAGCAAAAGGTAAGAGTCTGTTTTTTGAAGTATTTCTGTGGATCGGATACATATTCGGGATCTCGCGTAAATTTATACTTTTTGCCGCACCGGGAACACCGTTGAATACACTGTTTTATCTCGGATGGATATTTTATTTCCTGAACATAATAGAAATCAGCGTTGACATCGGCCTGTATTTCCGCAATGTCAGGCTGGACAAACTGAACAGTACCGCGACAGTCATTATTGAACAAGAAGTGGAATACCGGAAAACGTCTCAGGATTAAAAACTACGAAACATTACGAGTGAATAAAATTCAGTTACATTACAGTCGTCCACAGGACAGCTTTATGGAATTCCGTATCAGTGTCAATATAAAGACAATCATAAACATATCCGGAAACGACTGTGCAGCAATACGCTCCTGTTCCATTTAAATATTTTAACTCTTTATATCAGGCTGTCACATATATGATCTTATCAAGTCTGCCAGTTTTCTGTCTTTACCATGTTCAAGCACATATAAAAAAACAATTTTTCTTCTAAAGACAGAACGAACAAAGTCTTTATCTAATTCCGAAATAACTTCAGGCAACGATTTTTTAGCAATTTTATTAATCGTCTTAAGCATTTCTGCATCTTTTCTTTTTCTTTCTGCCTCTGCAGCAGGATACCCGGTTCCAAATGGTTCTTTGAACAGCGCATTCAGTACATTCTGCAGGTTTATTTCTGCCGCCCAGCCGAAACTCAAACCTAATGGATAAGACAGTACATTTCCATTATTTATCCTGCCGAATAAAAATGCGTCGGATACAGTTTCCGTATACCCGCATACAATTCCCGGCAGACTGTTACAGGCCAGCATCATTCCCTGCCCTGAAGAACATCCGGTAACTATAAAATCTACAGCCTTACTTTCCAATAAGAAACTTATACACAATGCTGTCTGTATATATGAGAAATCATATTCTTCACCTGCAAAGATACCAAAATTTATAACTTCATAGGTCGAGTCTGACACTGCCGTTTTAGTGCAGTTAAACAAAAGTTCATTTTTATCTTTTTGAGAATCAGCCTGAATGACACCAATTTTCATTTTTTCGAAGCGCCTCTGAGCAGGGAGTTTTTCACCGTTCTTCGCGGAAATACGGAACACCCAGACTTTCCGGCGGCTGATCTTCGCGTTTGTCGCGCATACTTGTAACGACAAGAACTATTATTGTCACAAGATACTGCATCATTTTAAACAGTTCCTGCGTACCG
>JBAYAJ010000242.1:0-3352 GCA_041669845.1 Treponema sp. | reverse complement strand
TAGCAGCGACAGAAGCTGCATCTCCTTCGCTTATGCGTTCAGGCATTGCGTCCTTGTCAACAAGCTGCCGTCCGTCTATAAATGCACGAAGCTGTTCATGAGCAACAAGGTCGCTGTACCGGCGCAAAGGACTCGTCACCTGACTGTACATCGCAACCCCTATAGCCGCATGCGGTGCAGGAACAATACCGACGCTCCGTTTATGCATGCAGCGGAGCATGCGGAACTCACCTGCAAGCCCGTCAGGAATATCTGCCGGAATTTCAGGAGGTTCCTGACTTACATACGGGAACGGAATATGATTCTTGAATGCAAACCGGGCCGCCCCCTCTCCCGCAAGCAGCATCATTTCACAGACCATATCGGCGGCCTTGTAATGGACTTCCGGCTCTATGGACACCTGCTTCGTTTCCTGGTTAACAGTAATATGAACTTCAGGCAGGTTGATTGATTTTGCTCCGGCTTTCGTCCTGCGCTCAAAATTGCGTTCCGCAATATCGAACAGCGGTTTAAGTTCCGGTGTATCTTTAAGTTCCGTCGCTTTCTCATAGGTAAGACGCTTTACATCAACCAGTGTCTTAAAAACAGAACAGTCATCAACGGCACCTTTTTCATCAAACAGTATTCTGAACGAAAGCGCCCTGCTTATCTCGTTCAGGCCGAGAGCATAATCTGCAAGTGCGGTCTCGGCAAGCATACGGCTTGTTCCTTCCGGAAGATACAGCGTAGTACCCCGCTCCCTCGCACTCTTATCGATAGAGCTGTCAGGCAGAACGGCGGCGGCAGGATCGGCAATATGCACCCAGAGATACGTACCGTCCCATGCAACGGCATCGTCAGGATCCGCCGACCATGCATTGTCTATTGCATACGCGGTTCCTGCAATTTTCAGACGCTCCTCTTCCGGAGGAGACTGCAACCCTTCCGAAGCCGACACCATCGTAAGGCCGTACCGTGTCGGATACGGATTACGCAGTATCGTCCAGATACCAGTATCAAGAAGGAGTTTGTGTGCCTTTTCCGGCGTCTGTGTAATACCTGCATCAGCCAGTACCTTCGATTTATCAGTTTTCCCGAGCGCAAGCGCTTCAACTTCCACCATAAACTTTGCATCACCGGGAAGTTCAAGTTTACGCTGCCTGAGCCGTTTTATGAACGCATCACGGATTTCTCCGGCATGTTCCTTTTCATCAGCTTTCTGCCGGAGTGAAGCTATCTCGTCTTCAGTGCGGGGAATAAACGCAATTCCGCCTGCCTTAAAAGCAGCATCGTCAGACGAGAATTCAAAACAGGAAACAAGCGCTTTGTACAGTGCATAACATTCTTCCACTTTGAACGTACCACGCATAAGTTCCGCAATATCACCAAGCCCGGCAGACGCAGATGCCGAGTTCTGGTCGGAACGCAGCAGTTCATACACTTCCGCAATCTGCTGCGGAAAAGAGCTGTCGTTGAACGATAACAGTGTATCAAGCTGACCGGCAGGACCTTTATGAAGCAGCACTATATCCTTTTCACGAACTTTCAATGAGGCGTACTGCGCTTTCTTTCCCGAAGGAGATGCAGGCACCGTGCAATACTGGATAACATATTTATCGCCGTCAATATCGGTTACAACGGCACACTGATTTTTGTAGAGAACAACAGCATTCTTTTGAATCATACGGACACTATACCGGAAAAAAAATTATTAGTAAATTGAGCAGATTTCTTTTAAATCATTTGATTTTAAATATACTGCAGATATTCTTACTTCTGATCGTCAATATCGTCAGGAAGATACACACGATGATCAATCCTTCTATTCCCCTTACGCGGTCTTTTTACAGCTGCTGTTATGATACGTGCTGTAGATGAAGCAATCGCAATACCAAGAGCAATAGCAACAGCAGCAGTAAGTGCTCCGTAACCGGCAGACAACGCTTCAGAAAACTCCCCTTTTACGACGGCACGCATCATATAAAAGATACCGCCGCCCGGAACAAGCGGAATAATACCGGGGACAAGATACACAGTTGCCGGACGATGCAGCAAAACTGCAAGAAACTCCGAAAAGCCCGCCGCGGCAAATGCACCTGCAAAATATCCCAGCGCCTCTGTACCGCCGCCTGCCTTGAAAACGTCATAAATAACCCAGCCCGCTGCACCCAGAACTGCACCGAGCACTATATCCTTTTTTTCTGCATTAAAACATACTGCACAGCATGCTGAAGCACCAAAACTCCAGAGTCCTGCTGCAACCAGCTGCATAACCGTCATAAAAGCCCCTTTATAATGCCGGTAAAAAGAACACCGGCCGCACTGCCTACAGAAAGTCCGAGTGCGGTCATAAGTACATCCATAAGCCGTGCAGAACCTGCCATAAAATCACCGGCAATAATATCACGGATGGAATTCACGAGTGCAAGACCGGGAACAACCTGCATAAGTACACCGATCATAACGACAGAGGTGTGCACAGGCAGTGCAGTAAGGCCTATACAGTCGGCAAGTATAGAAATGATGCTTCCCGACAGCAGCGAAATAAAAAAGCTGTTAATAATACTTTTATCCAGAAACCGCAGGATAATCCGCAGGACGGCACCTATTCCAAAGGCACAGAGCGCATCAGTAAATGAACCACCGAACAGCAGCGTAAAAAAAAATGAGTTGAGCGCCGCAGCTGCAACAATAAACGTTCCCGGATAATCAGGTGTATTATTGATACGTTCAATGCGGTGCTCAATCATACGCGTATCGGTAATACGGCCGCGGCGTTCAAGCGACCGGGATAAATTGTTAATCATCACAAGTTTTCTGAGATTAATACCGCGGCGGTAAATACGCTTGAAACAGGAATGATGTGCACCGTCATTGTCGCGGAACGAAACCATAACGACAGTCGGTGTAACGAACGATGACGGATTTTCTGCACCAAGCGACAGAGCAGTATGTACAACCGTATCTTCCGAACGGTAAGTTTCCCCACCGTTTTCCAGAACAACAGCTCCGGCATCCACCGTTATCTGCTGTATATCATCATAATTTATCCGGTTCATAATGTAATTCTATCATGGACAGGCACTTTCTCAAAGTCCCGTGTTTCTGCAGATTATTCTGCAGGACGCTTGACACAAAAAGTGAAATCCTATATATTGAACAACGTCACGGGGGCGTAGCGAAGTTGGTTTATCGCGCTGGCCTGTCACGCCGGAGATCACGGGTTCGAGCCCCGTCGCTCCCGTCTACAACCCATTCGCAGGAATGGGTATTTTTTTCAGAACTTATGTTTTTTAAAAACACCCGTATCGGGCAATAGCGCAGCTGGTTGCGCGCTTGGTTCGGGACCAAGAGGTCCGCGGTTCAAATCCGC
>JBAYAJ010000241.1:0-3388 GCA_041669845.1 Treponema sp. | reverse complement strand
CGCGTCCTATTCAAGCGGGAAAATCATTGCACAAGTGCTCCACCCTAAGATTTTCCCGCAGAGGACGGAGTACAAGGATGTACTCCGTCCGTCCCCAGGCAAGCGCACGGACGCGCGTCCCATTAAAGAGGGAAAATCATTGCACAAGTGCTCCACCCTAAGATTTTCCCGCAGAGGACGGAGTACAAGGATGTACTCCGTCCGTCTTATTCCACATTCCTCGCCTGCTCGCGTATGTTTTCAAGCGAATCTTTTGCCGTTATAACCATCGCTCCTACTTCGGAAAACTGATTCTTGCTGCCGATCGTGTTAATCTCGCGGTTGATTTCCTGACAGAGAAAATCCATCTTCTTTCCGGGAGCAGGACTGTCTTTCATTTCTGTCCGGAGCGCTGCAAGATGACTGTACAGTCTCACAATCTCTTCATTTATCGTATATTTTACGAGCATGGCCGCAGTCTCGGTCATAATCCGCTGTTCGTCTGCATGCTCTCCCAGCAGTTCGTTGAATTTCTGTGTAATCTGATCCTTAAAAAGTTTCTCCATCTTCGGCTGCCATTCCTTAAAGAAAGAGGCACATTCGTCCAGTCTGTCAAGTTTCACAAGCAGATCTTTGTATAAATTAGCACCCTCCCTGGCTCTGTCCGCACAGAATGTCCCGAGAGTTTCATTAAAAACAGGACTAATCATATTCCAGTATTTCTCAACGTCGTAGTCACGGTCGCTGTTAAGAACTCCCGGCTGTGCAATTATGAGCGAAAGCGGTACGTCGTCCGCCTTTTTACCAAGCGCTTCCGCTATCTGTCCAATAGCTGCCGCATATGCTTTCGCGGCCTTAACATCGGCGGAAACTGTTTCATCGGCATTAATTTCCTTTACACGTATGTAAATATCCACTTTACCGCGCAGAATCTTTTCCGTTATAATTCCGCGGAAACGCGATTCAAGCTGGTTCAGATACGGAGGAAGATTGATTGAAAGATCAAGAAAGCGTGAATTGACTGATTTTATCTCCACCGAAACAGATGCATCTTTCAGTGATACTTCTTTATATGCATAACCGGTCATACTTGTCATAATATGTTTCCTCTGTTAATCATTTTTTAAGTTCTTCAAGCAGTACTCTGCCGATTTTCCAGTTGTCGCCCGCACCCATGGTTACAAACAGATATCCCTTCGGATATTCTTTTCCCGGATTCTTCATCAGTTCTGCAAGTGCAAAATCCTTTGCGTCAAGAATCTCTTTATAATAATGCACGTTGTCGTGATATTTCTTCGCATGTTCAGCAAGTATTTCGCCCGTTACAGGAGCAGACGATGGATCCTCTCGCGCTGAAGCATAAATTTTATGCAGGATCACTTCATCCGCGGAACCGAACGACCGGGCAAAATCTTCAAGAAGCGCTGCAGTACGGGTGTACGTATGGGACATAAAATCCAGTAGTATCTTCCGGCCTGAATAAAATTCGCGGTAGCCGGCAAGCGTTGTTTTTATAGCGGTCGGATGGTGACCGTAGTCGTCAATAAAGATAACTGAATTTCCTCCGGCGGAAACTTTTCCTATCACTTCGCTGCGGCGTTTTCCGCCCCGGTAATCCGAAAGCCCTTTCCGTATCTTATCAGTATATTGAACGGGATTTCGTCCGTCTGTCTTAAGAAGTTCACATACAAGGGCTGATGCCGCGCACGCATCCCGTACATCGTGCCGGCCGGGAACATGCAGTTCCAGTTCTCCGAGAGCGTCAATCGTAAAATGCTGCGTTTCGTCTGCAACTTTTCCAAAAGTAAGATGATATCTGCCTGTCGCCTGCTCTCCGTACGGGACAAGGTCTATATCGGGCCGCCTGGATTTTGCAAGGCCCGCCGCTTCAACCGCACCTTTATCGTCGGCACAGTATACAAGCTGCCCGTGTTCCGGCAGTTTGCAGATATAATCGACGAATGCGTCACGTATGTCGTTATATGTCGGATAATAATCCTGATGGTCGCTTTCAACGCTCGTCAGAATGATTTTCTGCGGACAGAAAGCCATAAAATGACGCTGATATTCACAGGTTTCCGCAACAAAGTAATTTCTGCTGCTCTTTGAAAAAGTACGTGTCGTCAGCGTACAGCTTCCGCCGAAGGACGTTATAACGGAACCGGCGAGTACCTGAGCTGGCAGATCAAGCTGTTTAAGTATAGTTCCCACGAGTCCTGTCGTGCTTGTTTTGCCGTGAACGCCGCACACGCCGCAGCTGTATGCCTGTTCCGAGACTGCGCCGAGCGCCTGAGTATAAAGCATACACGGTATACCCTGTTTCCCTGCTGCAATAAGATCGGGATTTTTTTCAGGATTATATGCGGACGAATAAATCACATACTGTATATCTTTTGTAATATTGCTTTCACTGAACGGAAGTGCCGTAAGTCCGAGTCTGTCAAGAATGTCGTCCGTATAAAAACGTTCGGACACATCGCTGCCCGTTATGACAGCACCTCGTGAATGAAGTATTTCAACAAGGGCCGCCATACCGGTGCCCTTGATTCCTACAAAATGAACATGAACCCCTTTCAGGTTCCCTGGAAGTGAGATTTTTACCATATACCAATAATAGTATATTACGGCATATTGTTCAATTTACAGTTTTTCTACGCCTGTCTGTTAAGCTGAAGATACATCTGGTCGGCAAGGCCGAATCCTGCGTTTTTTGTAAGTTGTGAGGCATATTCGTCGTACATCATGTCTTCGTACATGTTAGAGGCAAAATTATCGCCGCCGGACAGATTCGATTTGCTTATGGTCTTCCGCATTGAAGAAAGCATGATTTTTACCATAAAAGTCTCAAGCTCAAGCGATTTTTCGTAAAGTCTGCTTGTTTTATCTATCGTGCGGTTCTCACCGTGCGCTCCGGACTGGTTTACGGCCGCCCCCTGAGGACGTGCATGTCTGTCAGCATCCGTTACGTATGCTTTTGAAAAACCGGAAGCAAAATCACCGTTAAGCCGGTCGTTGTTTATCTGACTTGACGATACGACGCCGTCACCTGAAGCCTTCTGTGATTTTTTCATACTGTTCACAAGGTCTTCAAAATGGGAATTTTCTTCTTTATATTGAGCCGACTGAACCGCCTCACTGCCGTTCAGCAACGAACCGTTTACACCGCCGATTGTCATTTTCCAGTCCTTACCGTTTAAGGTTTACTGCCGTACTCAGCATGCTGTCCGTTGTCTGTATTGCTTTACTGTTGAACTCATACGCACGCTGTGCCACAATCATCTGAACCATCTCGTTTACGACTGATACGTTGCTCATTTCAAGGAACTTATGCTCGAGTTTACCCATACCGTCGAATCCGGGGCGGTTTGCAATCGGATCCCCGCTTGCATTCGTCACCTGATACAGGTTG
>JBAYAJ010000240.1:0-3392 GCA_041669845.1 Treponema sp. | reverse complement strand
TCGTCCGCCGGTTGCGATACGTGCCAGTTTAAGGGCCATTTCAACTGCTTCCGCACCACCGTTTGTAAAGAAACTGTACTGAAGATCACCGGGAGTGATGTCGGCCATTGCTTTTGCAAGATAACCGCGGAGCGGATCAAGCAGCTCCTGCGAATGAAGTGCCTGATGATCAAGCTGGGCTTTAACCGTATCAAGAATTTCAGGATTACGGTGACCGCACGTATAAATACCAAAACCTCCGAGGCAGTCAATAAACTGTTCACCAGCAAGCCCCTCACAGACGGCATCATGATCCGTCCATTCAACCACTGCGCTGTTGTTTGAAACTGATTTACGGTATTTGAGCCAGCCTGGACTGACATAATTGTCAAAATAGTCCAGCGTCTGACGGGTGATTGTTTCTTTGTCTTCTTTTGTGACTGAAGACGAATGAATATAACCGATGACATTCTTCAGGTCATCACTGACTTTTCTGTATTTTTCCTGCATAGATAAAAAGAACTCCTTCTTCTGCTATCTTAATTGATGTTTTATAAGAAAAAATGCGAGCAGAACGCATTTGTTCTCATAGTAGTGCTGATTCTTTGTATACATACCAGTGCATACCTCCTTTTTTAAGGTTTATTACCGATACATGTTTATTCATAATACGAACGGTGCCAGAATACTGGGTCCCTGCACACAGTACTGTGAAACAAACAAAAAAAGCGGTGACGGCAGTTGTATATGCCATCATCGCCTTTGACTATGTACTATTAGTATATCACGCAAAATCGAATAACACAAGGCAGATAGAATGCAAACAGGAAAAGATAAATGAGATAACGGCATGTCCGCAGCTTCTGGACAAGCTGAAAATACGGGGAGCTGTAATAACAACAGATGCAATGATATGCCAGAAAGAAATCGTATCGAAGATAATCGGGAAAAAGAATGAGTATGTTCTTGCATTGAAGAAAAATCAGCCGAAGATGTATGAAGAAGTGGAAGATATCTTCAAATGCAAAGAAAAAAAATCGATTGAAACATACGAAACGTTTGATAAAGAACACTGAAAAATAGAAAGACGTATGTATACAGTGGACACAGGTATCAGCTGGTTCTCACAAAAGGAAGAGTGGAAAGGACTGAAGGCTTTCGGGAAATGTGAAGGCATTGTAACGACAAAAGGAAAGAAAAAGCGCGAAACCAGATATTTTATAAGCAGTCTGACAGATGTGAAAAGATTTGCAGAGGCGGTGAGAAACCACTGGAGCATCGAGAACAACCTGCACTGGTGCCTTGCTGTTATTTTCAGGGACGACGGGTGTCCGGTGCTGGAAAAAATACAGCCGGGAACCTTGCAGTTATCAGGTGTATAATCTACAACAGGATAAAGATGCTGTCAGACAAAGAGTTTTTGAGCCTGGAAAAACGCTTTTGTATGTACGACGATGAGTTCAGACAGAAGATTCTCTTTTCTCATGCGAAAACCCTGTGCGGAATTTCCATTTTGCTTGTATAAAAGGAAAATATCCAATATATTAAAAAAATACCAGCATAAAACGAGATGCAATAAATGTTTGTACGTAAACATATTTTTTTATTCTGCAACCTGACAATAATTTTTTCATTATATATGGCGGGGTGGAATACACAGGTATGAATAAGGAAATTACAACAACTGAAAGCAGAATAGTGTATACAAACAGATGGATGAAAGTAAGAGAAGACAAAATAATCCGTTGTAACGGTTCAGAAGGGATTTATGGAGTTGTTGAGAAAAAAGATTTTTCTGTAATTATTCCTATAATAGACCGGAGAATGGTTCTTGTGGAACAATATCGATATCCAGTGGAAGCCCGCTGCTGGGAATTTCCTGCAGGGTCATGGGAAGATTCGGATATTTCTCCCGAAAATCTGGCAAGAGCAGAATTAAAAGAAGAAACTGGATATTCTGCTGCAAAGATAATAAAAGTAGGTTGTCTTTTTCCGGCCTGTTCATATTCGTCTCAGACATATACTATTTTTACTGCGACTGGTCTAGTGCAGGGCAGCAATGATCTTGATCCGGAAGAAGTCGGATTGATTTCAAGAAGTTTTGATATACCTGAAGTTGAACAGATGATATTGGACGGAACAATAAGGGATGCAACTACAGTTGCAGCTTTCGGACTGGCAAGAATGAAGAATATTATTTAAAATACAGGATGATCTGTGCTCCGGACCGGATATCTGTTTTGGAGTACAGATCAGTATTAGTGTTTTACCGGCAGCAAAATGGTTATGATTCCATATTTCTGGAGAAACGCGGAATACCATCGAATCCTTTCTTCAGATCCGTATCCGTAGGAATATAGTCTGTCATTGTTCCATCGTTGTATGCTTCGTATGCTTTCATGTCAAAATATCCTGTACCAGTGAGCCCAAACAGAATTGTTTTCGCTTCTCCTGTCTCTCTGCATCTGAGCGCTTCATCTATCGCGACACGGATTGCATGACTGCTTTCCGGAGCGGGAAGAATACCCTCTACCCGTGCAAATTCTTCGGCTGCTTTGAATACTTCCGTCTGTTCAACAGCCCGGGCTTCCATAAGTCCTTCATGATAAAGTTCCGACAGAATAGCACTCATTCCGTGATATCTCAGGCCGCCTGCGTGATTTGCAGACGGAATAAACTCTGATCCGAGAGTGTACATTTTTGCGAGCGGACACACATGGCCCGTATCGCAGAAGTCGTATGCAAAAATACCTCGTGTAAAACTCGGGCACGAAGCCGGTTCAACAGCTATAAAACGGTAATCGTTTTCTCCACGAAGTTTTTCTCCCATAAACGGAGATATAAGACCGCCAAGATTCGAACCGCCTCCTGCACAGCCGATGATGATATCCGGCTTTACCCCGTACTTATCAAGCGCGGTCTTGGTTTCTACACCGATTATGCTCTGATGAAGCAGAACCTGCGACAAAACACTTCCAAGAACGTAGCGGTATCCCGGATTTTTTACCGCACATTCAACGGCTTCGGAGATGGCACATCCAAGACTGCCTGTTGTTCCCGGAAATTTTTCGTTTATTTTACGGCCTACATCGGTTGTCATAGAAGGGGAGGGGGTTACGGACGCACCATATGTCCGCATTACTTCTCTCCGGAACGGCTTCTGCTCGTAGGAACATTTAACCATGAAAACTTTGCAGTCAAGACCCAGATACGCACATGCCATCGAAAGGGCTGTTCCCCACTGACCTGCGCCTGTTTCTGTCGTTACTCCTTTCAGTCCCTGTTTTTTTGCATAATACGCCTGTGCAATAGCGGAATTAAGTTTATGGCTTCCGCTTGTATTGTTACCTTCAAATTTGTAGTAGATTTTCGCCGGTGTTTCCAGTTTCTTTTCCAGACAATAGGCTCGTACC
>JBAYAJ010000239.1:0-3405 GCA_041669845.1 Treponema sp. | reverse complement strand
TTGAATGCGTGCCGTGCCGTTTCTACCGAAGCGTATGCAGTCATCATAATCACGGGAGTTTTTTTCCCCACTTTTTCGAGCAGGGACATTCCTCCCATCCCGGGCATTCTTATATCGCAGATAAGTAAATTATATTCGTTTTCCTGTAACAGTTGAAATGCATTCTGTACCGAAAAAGCCACATCAACAGTAAAATCTGCTTTTTCCAGTAATTCTTTTAAAGAGAGACACATTTTTTCTTCGTCATCAATAATCAGAATGTCCGATGACGTTAAATGACTGTCCGAATTTGATTTTACCACGTATTAATTATACCTGCCTTCTTTTCTGAAAGCAATGAAAATCAGTTTTAACAAAAAATACTATTCTCTGTTAAAACTGATTTTCGTTCCGTTTTCAGCTGATTATTTTTCTGTTACGGAATGTACTTCCTTCAGACCTTTCTTTCCTATGAACATTACGGCGACGATTATGAGAATACCTTTTACGATCATCTGAGGTTCCGAAGGTATTGTCAAAAGATTCATAATATTGCAGAGTATCGCAATAATAAGTCCGCCTACTACTGCTCCTATAGGATTACCGGTTCCGCCGCTCAGAGAGGCACCGCCGACGACTACTGCCGCTACAGTATCCAGTTCGTAACCGGATGCAAGGAGAGAACTGCCCTGCGTAAGCTGTGCTGCAAGGATAACTCCTCCTGCTCCGGACAACAGACCGCTCAACATATATACGGAAAAAACGCAGCGGTTTACCGGCAGACCGGAGAGCCGTGCAGCTTCAGGATTACCGCCGATTGCGTATAATCTTCTCCCGAAAGTAGTAAAGCGCATAAAAAACGCAGCTATGAACATAATCAGAATAAACAGAATAACGGGATTAGGGACAGGTCCCAGTTTACCTGAAAAAAACCAGATAAAGTTTCTGTCGGTAATACTGATAAGAGATCCCACCTGAATCAGATAGGCTGTTCCGCGTGCGATGCTCATCATTGCAAGAGTCGCGATAAAAGGTGCAATTCCGGCATATACGACCAGTAAGCCGCTGATACTTCCGGCTGCTGCTGCTGCTGCAAATGCCGCCAGAGAGGCAGCTCCAGCGGGACATCCGTTTTTCATCATAACTGCCGCTACGACTGTTGATAAAGCCGCAATAGAACCGACAGAAAGATCTATGCCGCCCGTTACAATGACAAAAAACTGTCCCACAGAAATAACGGAAACTACTGCGGCAAAAGTAAGAACATTCTGTACGTTTCTGAATGTCAGAAAATACGGAGAAACGATTCTCCCCAGAATTATTATAACAACAAGTACAATCAAAAGATAACTGCCGAAAAACGACCGCAGCAACTGCTTCGTTTTCGTTCCAAACCGCAACTCGTGCTTCATAACACTATTCCTCCATAATTTTTTCAGCGGCAGCACAGATTCAATATTGCTTCGCCGTGCGGATCTATGTCGTTATATTTCAGCTCACCGGCAAAACTGCCGTTGGACATGACCAGAACGCGGTCACACATCATAGCTTCCGGCATTTCAGAACTGATCAATATAACAGATCCGCCTTTTTGTATAAATAATTTTATTAATCCGTAAATTTCTTCTTTTGCACCTATATCAATACCCCGTGTAGGTTCTGCAAAAACAAGAATCTGACATTGACTTGCAATCCATTTTGCAAGGACTACTTTCTGCTGGTTTCCGCCGCTCAAAGTACCGGTCTGCTGCTGGGTACTGAATGCCTTTATATTAAGACTGGCAGCCAGTCTGTCTACAATACTGCGTTCTTTCTTACGGTTAATAACAGACAACGTACTTATTGTTTTGTGACAGGCCATTGTGATATTGCTTTCAATCGACATGGGAAGAATAAGTCCCTCTGTTTTTCGTTCCTCGGGTAAAAAGCCGATCCCCATGCGGATCGCTTCCCTTGGTGTTTTTATCCGTACTTCTTTTCCGTTGATACTGATATTCCCGGAAACAGTTTTCCGTGCTCCAAAAATACAGGAGGACAATTCACTCTGCCCGTTGCCGACGAGTCCCGTAATACCAAGCAGTTCTCCTTTTCTGAGATCAAAACTGATGTCATGCAGCATATTTCCGTCACACAAACTGCTGACAGAAAGGACGACTGTATCTGCAGCGCAGCCGCCGAGCTGGGGTTTCTTTCTGCCCGCCGCTGTATTTCCGACAAGAGACGCACCAAGATCGTGGCCTATCATTGCCCGGATAAGTGTATCGCGCTTCGTTTCGGACATACTGTATGTACCGACTTTCTGCCCGTCGCGCAGTACTGTTGCAATGTCGCAGAGTTCTTCCACTTCCTCAAGCCGGTGAGAAATATAAATAATGGCAATCCCCTGTTTCTGTAACGACCTGAGCACGGTAAACAACCGTTCAACGTCCGGTTCAGGCAGAGCGGCTGACGGTTCATCAAGTAATATTATTTTTGCCTGATGATGCAGGGCTTTTGCAAGTTCAACTCCCTGCTTTTGTGCTACACTGAATTTCCTGACCGGTTGAGTAACATCAAGAGAAAAACCCAGCCACTCCATAACGGAAGCCGCTTCTTTCTGCAGCCTCCGCCAGTCAATTATACCGCCCCGCAACCTGGGAAAATCAGATATAAAAATGTTTTCCGCAGCAGAAAGTTCCGGTACAAGGCTTAACTCCTGAAAGATTGTAAAGATTCCGCTCTTCTGCGCATCAACGGGTGAATGAAAAAAAACAGGCTTATTTTCTATATAAATGTCGCCCTCGTCGGGGAGTATTACTCCCGAAAGTAACTTTATAAGAGTCGATTTTCCTGCTCCATTCTGTCCGAGAAAAGCATGAGTCTGTCCTTTACATATATCCAGATCAAAAGATTTTAGCGCCTGTACGCCCGGGAACGACTTTGAGAGTCCTTTAATCTGAAGAATAACATCATCCGTTTCATTTTTTACCATTGAAAACCTCCTAATCAATAACCGGGCGGAACCTGTCCGCCGGGGACGGCAGAAATCGTAATCTATGCATATTTTAATGCCAGGCCTCTTTGCAATACGACTTCCTGAAACGGCTTCATCTGATCATCTGTAGGAGCCTTTAAATCCAGAAGACTGTACATTTTACCTATATCTGCATATTTCCCGCGTCCAAGACGGTGATACGGCATCAGTTCCAGTGTACCGACCCCCTGCAGGTTCGACCTTACGAAATCCGCAATCTGCGCAACATCACCGGGTGTACTGATACCGGGAATAACAGGGGTTCGTACTACCATTACACCGCCTTTTTTCCGCATAAAATCAGCCAGTTTCGGGGCATTCTCAAGAATCAGCCTGTTGCTTTCGCCCGTATACTTTCTGTGACATGCGTCATCAAAATATTTTATATCAAGAAATAAAAAATCAACGTATTC
>JBAYAJ010000238.1:0-3414 GCA_041669845.1 Treponema sp. | reverse complement strand
TATTTTTTCACGCTGCGACGGGATCATCAGAAAAGAAGGCGGTTTTATTAATAAATTCACCGGAGACGGATTCATGGCTGTGTTCGGCGCACCGGAAATTTCGGAAAATCACGAACGGCAGGCGGTACGTGCGGCACTTTCAATTCTGGAAACAGTTGATCTCCCATGCGGCATGGGCATTGCTTCAGGAGATGCCGTCGCCGGTACCATCGGTTCTGAAAAACGAAAAGAATATACCGTTATCGGCGATACCGTAAACACCGCTTCCCGGATGGAGAACCTCTGTAAATTATTCGGGTCGTCACTGCTGATTTCAGGCAGCACGATGGAACAGGTAAAAGGGGAAATACCTCGTTTCCGTTTTCTGGGACAGATCAGACTGAAAGGGAAAAAAGAACCGGTCGGCATATTCGATCTTTCTTCAAAAGGATCCTGTTATGACGACTCGTTCTCCGCTGCAGTCACCTGTTATTACCGTTCCGATTTTTCTTCCGCGTTAGAACAGTTCACCATGCTGCAAAAAACGTATCCGGATGACAGAGCAGCCGCATGGTTCATTTCACGGTGTATATCAAGAAAAGAATCGAATACTGAGTGGGACGGAATTGAGCTGATGACTGAAAAATCATAATACAGGTTGACATCCGAATATTATGGATTTAATATTAAATAAACAAAAAAATTGTACCTGTCATTCTGTGCTGCCTGGTTTGCTGAAAGGGAGTAGTTTACCATAACTATGAATATTCTCAAAAAACAAGTTATTCTCTGTTGTGTGTCAGTATGCTGCGTTATGCAGCTTGCGGCGGAACGCCGTGCAGCGCTCGTCATCGGAAATGCCGCATATGCCGATACTCCGCTTGCAAATCCGGTGAATGATGCAACCGATATGGCTGCAAAACTGCGGACGATCGGGTTCGACGTACAGCTTGAAACGGATGCGCCGCTCAGGACAATGCAGAATGCCGTCCGCAGCTTTACGGGAAAAATAACGTAAGCCGGCACGGGTCGGGAACAGCTTCAGGGAATATACCTACTCCGGAAGTAACACAACCGGAGACGTTGCATGGTATTCTGGTAACACAGATGGAGTACATATAGCTGGACAAAAAACTCCAAACGAACTCGGAATATATGATATGAGCGGTAATGTATGGAAACGGTGCGGGGCATTAAACCTTCCGCACGAATCACCAACCTCGACGCAAGCGAGGTATGGAGTTCTCTAAAGGTATTGCAGTCGGGATTTAATACCCCTCATACGCCCCAAGGGGCGGGGTATTAAACCCTCCGCACGAATAAACAGACGGACTATACGCGGTCTTCTTCCAGTTTCTGCCGAGTCTTTCGGAGTGGCAGCTGGTTCAGCGATAGTGATGCTGCAGTCTGCACAGTATTCCACAGAGGACATGGAGCCTCATCATCCAGCAGCTACAGGAACCTCGACTTGCGTGCCGCCCGTTCCGTCCAATAGTCCGGTCACGAGGAGCTTATTATGGAACCGAATTCTGCATATGAACAGCTGCATATTGCGGCGGAAGCGTTAAAACCGTATGCCGTCCCGTTTTTGGGTACAGTGTACCGTGTCTGTTCATACGAATATGCTACGCGGAAGGATATGCTGAGCGGCAAAGGTTCATGGAAGTACGGAGCCCGATATAATACTCCGAAAAGCTTTCCTGCCGTGTATCTTGCCGCTGCACCCGAGACTGCCATGGCTGAATATCTTGGAAACTGGAAGGAGGCAGGAATACCGGTAAACAGGGAGAGACTTCCGTGCGTTTTAACCGCAGTGGAAGTTTCCGTAAAAAAGCTGGCGGATCTCGCGGATACTACGGTACTTAACCGGCTGGGAATTTCAGAACCCGGCCTTTCTTGCGACTGGAAAATGGAAAACGATGCATTGTGCCGGGAAGCTTTTACCCAGTCTCTCGGACGGGCTTTGTATATGTCCGGATATGAGGGCTGCCGTTATCCGTCGGTACAATGCCGCGGGGTATACAATTATGCATTTTTCCCCGATAACTTTTCCGGAAATTCATTCTGCAGAATATCGAACAGTAAACGGCTCCCTGAACAATGAACTAGTTCATGAAATATTTCTTGATTTTATTCCTGTGTACCAGTATACTTAGTTACAGACAGGAGGTGTAAAATATGGCTTCTGCTGGTATAAGAATGGTACAACCCTTTAATATAACGGTTACGCAGGATACGGATATCCGCAGTTTCCGTACGTCACTCCATATGCCGCGTACGATCTTCGCCCGCCTTATCGGAAGAACGGAACGGGCACTGTCCGACTGGGAGACCGGAAAAAAGAAGCCGCAGGACCTCGGTTTACAGCGGGTAACCGAACTGCGGCGGCTTGTTGCGGCATTACAGACTCTTATGCCGGCCGACTCGGTAGGTTCATGGCTGTCCGCACCGAATAACGTTTTCGGCGGACTCAAACCGCTTGAGGTCATTGAGCGTGGTGAAACGGACCGTCTGTGGCGCATGATTTATGAACTGCATTCCGGGGAACCAGCATAAACTGAAGGCTGCGCTTTCAGTTTTCCGTCCTGTTGTCGTGCTCTATATCCTGCCCGGTTTTGATTTCAGCTTGTGTGAATAATTAAAAAGAGCAGCCGGATAGTCGATGTTGTCCCTGATGAGCGGGATGAAGCGTTCCGCACACAGATATATCTTTTTCGTTTTCATATCTAATCCTATTTTTATCTGCGGTCTTTTATTCTGGATTAGATTTCACGTGATTCAATACGACCTGTTGTATTTTTTCAGATTCAGATTTATACTAATATTCAATATAAATAATATTTCAGGTACCGAATGAAAATGAACCGGAAGAGATTTCTTATGCAGGCAGCCTGCGCGGCTGTTCTTTTTACAGGCGTATCGTCGGTCTGTTTTGCTGAAAAACCGTACTGGTGGAATAATCCGCACAAAGACGACGAAGACAATTTGTACGAACGCGGTTCTGCAGAAAACTGTACCACGGAACAGGAAGCACTTGAACAGGCGGAAAACGGAGCCAGACGGCTTCTTATGAACAGAGTCGGGATAGTCCCGGCTCTCAAAGCGGCCGGCCTTTCACCTTCACCGGAATACGCGCTCGTGAACTGTACCGAAGCTGATACGGCAACCGAAAGGACCGGGAAAAAATGGACTGCATGGGTACTCCTGAAATATCCTCAGGAAGAAAAGGAAAAACTGCTTACACGATGGAATGCATCCGTTTCCTCTATAAACGAGCTTAAAAAGACAGAAAATCAGATACCGCATCAGTTTAATCTTTCACTTACCACAGACAGAGAGACGACACAGTACAAGACTGGAGAACAGGTCGTGTTCAACGTGTATACCGACCGTGATGTATATCTAGTGCTGCTTGACCATCAGAGCGACGGTACG
>JBAYAJ010000237.1:0-3431 GCA_041669845.1 Treponema sp. | reverse complement strand
TCAAAAGTTTTAAAAGCACATTCATTATTTCCATATCCATTCCGTTTTCCATTATCATCACAATGCTTATTATGCACATGACAGGCATTACATTGAACATCATGACGCTTACCGGCCTTATTCTGGGCGTTGGTATGGTTGTAGATGCTTCAATTGTTATGATTGATAATATTTATGTGTACAGGATGCGCGGTGCAAAACCCGGGGTCGCGGCAGAACTGGGGACGCAGGAAATGATTTCATCCGTCATTTCGGGCAATCTTACGACGATTGTCGTATTTGTTCCCTTCCTCCTGTATATGAAAGATTTAGGATATGTGGGACAGTTGTTCCGGGACATGATTTTTACGATTGTCATCGCGCTTGTTTCAAGTCTGTTTGTAGCCATTTTTCTTGTACCGGTACTTGCAGGACATTACCTCCCGCTTACGAACCGCATGGAAAAACCTGTCCGCAGTCCATTGCTAAAAAAGCTGTATGCGTTTTTTGACAGAATATTCGATTTTATTACCGCAAAATACCACCGCGTGCTTACTGCAGCACTTACGCACAAAAAGCGTGCTGTCTGCATCAGTATCGGAATACTTGTTTGTTCCTTTGCACTCATACCTTTACTTCACGTAAAAGCAATGCCTGATATTGAAAGCGAATCCGTTACACTGAAAGTCTCGCTTCCGGTCGGTTCTCCGATAGAAAAGACAACCGACGTCATCAGAAAATTTGAATCATACGTACTGCAGGATGTTAAAGGATATACTACTGTTATTGCCTCTGCCGGTGTTGACGAAAATGAAGAAGCCGATTCCGTTTCTTATAAAGGTTCTCTGTCTGTTTTTCTGCCGTCTTCCAAAAAGCAGATAGATACGTCTTCATCGATAAAGAAAAAACTTTCGGCTCATTTTGGTGAATTTTCCGGCGTACAGTTTACATTCCAGAATAGTGAGTCGGATTCAATGGCAGGAGCGGATCTTGATGTTGTTGTCCGCAGCAACGACTTTGCGGCGGGTTCCGCTGCCGCAAAACAGGTAAAAGCTGCCATGAGTGCCTGTAAGGATGTGGGCAACATCTCTGTTGATATGGAAGAGGGCCTTCCTCAGGTGGAAATTTCTATAGACCGCAGAAGGGCGGCACTATTCGGTATAAGCATCGATGCAGCTGCAAGGGAAGTATCGAACTGTATAGCCGGAATAACCGCTACCAGATACCGGACAAACGGAAATGAATATGACGTTGTCCTGATATACAAAGATTCCGATAAGAAGCAGGTTATAGACCTTGATGCAGTCCAGGTACAGGGAACTAACGGAATGGTCCGCCTTTCAAATTTCGCTGCACTTGAAAGAGGGGTGGGGCCGGTTGCAGTCAGGCATGAGGACCGCATCCGTACCATTCATATAACCGGCAGCATCATTACAAAGGAAAATGCGAATATCGTTGAAAATATCGTAAAGAAAAATCTTGCCGCTTCATATATTATTCCTTCCGGAGTAACTGTCAGTTATGAAGGTTCGTGGAAGACAATGGCAAAACAGGGAAATGTGTTTCTGCAGATTGTCATACTTGCAATACTGCTCGTATTCGGTGTTATGGCCGGGACATACGGCAGCTTCAAGGCACCTCTTATTAATATGATGACTGTTCCGTTTATGCTCACCGGCGTTATTATAAGCTATGTACTTATGCGTCAGCCTGTCTCCATCATGACAATGGTCGGACTTGTTATGCTTGTAGGCATCGTTGTTAATAACGGTATCATTCTCGTCGATTATACAAATCTGCTTATTAACCGCGGATATAAAATGAAGGATGCATGTCTTGAAGCAGGTACAAGCCGCCTGCGGCCGGTCCTTATGACGACGCTTACGACCATTCTTGGTATGCTCCCGATGAGTTTTACAACAGCCGGTTCAGCCGCCCTCGTACAGCCTATCGGCCTGTGCGTAGTCGGAGGCCTTACTTCAAGTACGTTCGTTACGCTCTTTTTCATACCCGTCCTGTATTCTCTTGTAATGAAAGAGAAAAAGACGGAAAGAAGTTCTATCGCGATTGACGGTACAGGCAGCGGAAAAGAGCTTAATATTGCAAACAATGAAAAAATGGCATACCGCTGCGAAATAATCGCCAATCAGTCAGTAGAGGATGACCTGCTCGGATTACTGGAAGAACAGGTAAACGGCATTCAATACACGCTGAATGAAGGTGTGTACGGTCGTGGAACGAAGAACAGAAAACTCGGAACGACAATATGGCCGGAACTGAATTTTGCATTATACACATACGTGCGCAGTGAGGCTCTGGAATCCGTACAGCAGGTTGTGGAAGCGGTACAGAAAAAGTTCCCGGATGAAGGCATTCAGCTGTTTGTCCTGCCGGTCAACATGTAGCAGTCATACAGCCTTCCTTTTTTATAACAGGCCGGGTGAGGAAACACCACCCGGCTTATTTTTCCAGCTACAGGTTTTTGCAAGCGGCTTTTACGGTTTACTGCTGATTACCGGTTTTCTGCTGTTCCGTGAATTTATATTCCATTATATATAAAACTATCCATGTTAATGGAATTAACAGATCCCAGACAATCGAAAGAGTGTTACTTGGACTGTAATTACCTTTAGAAATAATTTCTATAATATGATTGAGCGCACAGCATATATATGTCGTAGAGACTGAAACAATAACTGCCAGCCTGAATTTTTGATAAAACCATATGCACATAAACGATATTACAGCAAAACCAAGTTCAGCGAAGCCAATTTCTTTTTGAAAGGGGCTGCCTGCTGCCCACCCGACACTTTCTGCAACCATATCAGAATAAAAAACGTGTCCGATAAAACCAATAAGATTCATTAAAAAACAGGTAACGACTAACTGGTAAAACAACAGATTTGAACAGATATCCCTGATTGATCTGAGTTTGGAATTTAATAACGTAGTTACAATTCCGATTATAATACCTGTAATCCATATAATAAGAAAAACCATTTTATGTGCTTCCTTGATTGTATTATAATGCTGCGGCTGACACTGTCAATTATGACTGGAATTTTGTCCTGATTCAGTTCATGTATGGTCAGTTTAATTGCACTGCTGCCGCCGCCGCATGACCGACGAATTTGACGGCTTTACATAAACCGTCTGGTAAGATGGACGGAATCTCTGCTGTTCATTCTTCAAGCAGAAAATCTACAATATTCTTATGGATAATACCGTTCCTGCTGCGGTCTATGTCGTCCATGGAAAGTACGTATTTCGGGAAATTGTCTCTGATTTGTTCCAGTACGCCGAATTCACGGCCGACTGTTTCTTCGCTTGCCAGAAGATAACAGACCTGTACATACATTTTCTGACCGCTCTTTTCCGCCACAAAGTCGATTTCCCTGCTGCCTGATATTCCTACGGTCACATCATAATTATGGCGCAGCAGTTCCATGTAC
>JBAYAJ010000236.1:0-3453 GCA_041669845.1 Treponema sp. | reverse complement strand
TGGCGCTCGTGTACGGAAAGAACGGACGGACGAAGGAGGTACGTAATGCGGAAAAAGGGATGGAGCACACGGATACTGCTGTCCGCGGTGATGCTCACTCTGCTGAAGACGAACGTAAGCGCGAGGGAATTAAGGAACGTTTCCGGACACGGATACGTGCAGCCTGTGCCGCGCACGTGGAGCGGAGAGGAAGTGGAACAGCTTGTACAGGAACTGGAAGCGGAAGCGGAGAAAGCGGTTGATGAAGCATACGATGCCGGTTACGATTCCGGGTACTGCAGGGGAAGTGACGATGCGTTTGCTTCGGTAAAGAAGCGGACGTTCCGGGATCGGGCTGGAGACTGGGCGTTCGGTTTTGCGGCAGGAGCGGGAACGTGTCTGGCGGTGGGAATAACCGTACGGCTGCAGTAGGGACGGGAAGAAACACGACGGAAATCGGGTGCCGCAGGAAATGGCGGTGCCTGATTCTCTTGTTCCTGACAACGGCTTTTGCAAAAAGGGTAAATGTTCTGTACGTATTTTATTTATTCTGATTTTCAACAGGAATTCTAATCTCGTTAAGCAGCTGATATCTATTCTGTGCCTGTATTTCGTTATAAATATCAAGTGTTCCGCTTAAGTCTTCTATTGTTACTACAAGCGCATAGGGAATGTCATCATCTTTCTTATTCCATCTGCCGAAAGCTTCGAGCCAGACCTGCCAGTCACCTGGTTTGAAACGTGAAAAAATATTACTTGTCTGATAGCACGTATGCCATTCTTTATGAATATCTTTCTGCTCAACGGGTGCTGGAGAGAGTCCTGTTTTTGACGTTGCTTTCTTTAACGAAGTGCGGATATATGCATCCAGATATTCACTTCCTTTTGTTCTGTCTACAAAAGGTGATGATACACAAGTAGTTGTAACCCGTGCAATATCAAGTCCAGACTGTGCAGCAAGTAATTCAGGCATGTATATATTTATCCGCTCTTTTTTTGTTCTGCTTATCGATCCTGTTCGTAAAAAAGTAACTTTTGATTCGGTAGAATAGAGAGCTTCTTCAGAATTAGATATGCCGCGACCGTACAACATGTGATAGCCGGAAATTTCTTCAGGTGAGGAAGTGTCCGTGTCCCATACCGGTAGAGCAGTATGAAACAGAAGGGCTTTTGCAAGCAGGACATTTTTTATCGGAAGCATACCCATGATTTCTGCAATATCACCTGAAACAACGGGAGCAGTGAAACTTGTTCCGGCATCAACAGTTATAAAGCCGTCTTTGTGTAATACGGCGGAACCTGTATCAAGAGGGACCATTGGAGTGCCACTGTTATTTATTATATCCCCACCATATGCAGATATATCAGGTTTTATGCCGCCTGAAAAGCCCGGACCGATTCTGCTGTATGGTGCAAGTTCGATATAGTCAAAATATGTTTTGTCTTCGCCGTTTCTCGTATACGTACCGACCTTTTTCTGCAGATTTTCCAATTGCTGTTTTGTTGAAGAGACGACGGCATCTGTTTTATTCTGTACGGCATTCAGGGTAAGGCCTGTATTCCTGAACAAATCCTCTTTACTCTGGATTTTTTCATCATCACACAATTTGACCTTAAAGACCCGTGTGTCCGTGTTTATGAGAGAATCGTCTGCTTTATTTTTCTCAAGTGTTTCCCTGATTGACTGAAGACCTCTGCTCAGTTTTTCTCCATGTTCGGAAAAGACAACATTCTGCGGTTTTGTTTGACCTCGCAGTTTCTTTCCTATCGACTTGACTTCTGTATCTGGAATCCAGAAATGCTGTTTTTGTTCTTTACTCATGAGCTTCCTCCTTTTTCATGCGATAGCTTAGCGTTGATTTTGGAATGCCGGTAATGGCTTCCAATGTACGTATAGAGATGCCGTTTTTCTGCAACTGGGACAGTGCTTTTATGAAACCGTTATCGTCTTTGTCCGAAGGCGATACGGCAAAAGAAAGCCATATTCTGCAGACATCCTCTGCTGTAAGTTTTGAATCAGCTGATTTATGGAGAATGCTGAATTTTGCGAGAGACTGCATAAATGACATGATTGCAGAACCGCTCATTCCTTCTGTGAGTGTAATGAGTGTTTTTTTATCCGGCTCATACGCACTCAGGTGTTCTGTAATGAAGCGTGATATGATTTTTGTACGCTGTTTAAGATCCGGGGTGTCCATGAAAACAGATAAATCAAAACGGCGCCAGACTGCAGGGTCAAGAAGCTGCTCGTGATTTGTGGCAGCAACAAGAAAAACGGAAGCTGCCATTGCATCCATATTCTGCAGCAGCGTAGTGACCACACGTTTTAATTCGCCGAGTTCATGTGCATCATCTCTTTTTTTTGCAATGGCGTCAAATTCGTCCAGAAAAAGCATAATGCGCTTATTCTTTACAAATTCAAAAATCTTTCTGATGTTTACACCTGTCTGCCCAAGATATGACGATATAAGACCGTCGAGTTTCACGTAAGCGATTTCCAGCCCAAGTTCTTTTGCAAGCGCTGTAGCTGTCATTGTTTTTCCACATCCGGGAGGACCGCAGAAAATAATTCTGTTCGTAGGAATAATACCCGACTTGAGAAGTTGTTCAGTCTGTTTTTGCTCTTCAATGACCTGTTTTAAAATACTTTCTGTATGTTCAGAAAGTGCAACATCCGACAGATTTACTGTCGGATGTACTATTTCTATAAGGTCAAGTGTATTGTCGCGGTCTTTTGGGAGCGGAACTGCCGACTGAGCAACAAAAGACAGCGTTGAAGAAGGTGACCATGTATACAGATCCGGTTTTCTTTGTTTGTTCTGATATGTTTCACGTATGGAAAGTGCCAGAGCGGCATTACCTTTTTTTTCTTCATCATTGGCCAGCGAGGCTACAGCTTCACTGAAAGCTGCTTCCCTGCCACTGTTGTGAGCTGTTATAAGATTTAAGATTAAATCTGATTTCATGATTTCCTTTTTGGACAACTATGTCCAACTGTTAAAATAATACACCTGATATGGTTGTAAAGTCAATTAAAACTGGACAATATTGGACATAAATATACAGAGTGAAACAATATATCCGGCAGAATGACGACTGGCCTCACTTTATCTGGAAAGCTGACGAAGTGCGTACAGTATCCGATACAATGGAACGCAGGCAGGCAGAACCTGAAGGCGCAATGGCAGCGATCGGGTTTTCCGTTCATCAGAAAAGGAGTATTTCTGCGATTACCAGTGAAATTGAAAAGTCAGCTCAGATCGAAGGGGAACATATTCCGCAGGAAGATATACGTTCGTCCGTTGACTGTGTGCAGTAAACTAAAACACAAGCAAATTGCAAAGTAGAATTCATGCACCCAGCTGCGTGGAATTCATGCAAAAAGCAAAGCAGGGGCTTGAGTCCATCCCTGTAAAACAGAATCCTTTTATCAGAGCAAAAAAAGATAAAAGGAGAACAACAGGAGATGAAGAC
>JBAYAJ010000235.1:0-3476 GCA_041669845.1 Treponema sp. | reverse complement strand
TCAGCATCTGCAGTCCCATAAACAGGAAGTTCTGCCTGCTTCCGATGAAAACAGCGGAGAAGAACAAAAACCTGAAAACCTGATTGTGGAACAGTTAGTAAGTTTTGACGACATTTCGTATGACAAGCATGCCGATGTTCTGTACGATCTGGCCGCACAGGCTGTTGCGCATCTGCATTCGTATCTTCCGTCCGATACAGAGGTATATAACGTTGTTCATTATTACAGCAGAGAACTGGCCGCAGTCATTCATACTCAGATGGTCGTGCAGAAACAGACCAGTACAGTTACTACAGGATACGATGCAAAAATAACCCGCGGTTTTACGGAGATCCGCGATACTGCATACACCGTAGCGGAAGATCAGAATGTCCTCGATATATTCGATGCGTCTTTTGACCGTTCAAAAATAAAAGCTGTACTGTTCGGAAACTTTCACCGCTGTCTCTATTCTGTCTGCAAGTTCGATTCCGATCCTGAACGCCGGTTTGCCGCATTTCTTGAAAACGACGGCAGCGGGTGTCTTAAATGGTTCAAGCCGGTAAAAGGGCAGATCGGCATTTACTACCGGCAGCCGCTGGAGGTTGTTGCAGATTCTGCTGAAAGCACCGCTGATCTGTTATCTGATTCGGAGTACATTCCCGACTTTATTGCAGAGTTTCCCGATGTATACATGATGGCCGAAGTCAAAGCGCAGAATGAACTAACTGATCCTGTCGTTCTTGCCAAAAAGGATGCCGCTGTTATCTGGTGCCGGTACGCGGCTGAATATAATTCGAAGTCGGGACAGAAACCGTGGATATACCTGCTCATCCCCGATACGGAAATCAGTGATAACCGGACATTGAAATACTATCTGCAGTTTGAAGGAAAAGACGGGAGATAAAAATGGAAGCAGAGACTGAAACTAAAAAGCCGTACGAATATATCTCAGAGATAACGCTTAATACGAGCGAGAAAGTATCGATCACACAGAATGACATAGTTGTTTTTGTCGGTCCGAATAATGCCGGGAAAAGTCAGTCATTACGGGATATATACGAATTATCGGAATCAAGAAAAAATCCAGTTGTCATTACTGATATAAAAATACAAAAAGATTTGTCCGGAATTAAAAATTTATTGAATTCATATTCTGTTTCTCATAAAACCGGAGATATAACTCAGTATAAAGGATTTCAGTTCACTATTAATAATCATGCAATTACTAGTACTGGTGATGTATTAAATCAATTAAGAAATGTGTTTGTAACATATTTGAACACTGAATCACGTCTGGGAATATGCAGTCCGCCCGGAATGATAAACAGAACCCAGCCTAAACAGCATCCGATCCATTTTGCAGCATTTGATCCCAGGTTCCGACAGCGTTTATCTGAAAATTTTAAGCGTGCGTTCGGTGTAGATATTACTCCCGATACGCAGTTCGGACAGACTATACCGTTATGTATGGGTGAACCGATACATTTTACTCAGGACTTTCTAGACGAACAGCTTCGTCTGGAAGCATATGCGGAAGAACTGGGAAAATATCCACAGGTTCAGAATCAGGGTGACGGTATCAGAAGCTTTACGGGCATTCTCCTGAATCTTATGATAGACTATTACTGTACTTTTTTGATCGATGAACCGGAATCGTTCCTGCATCCGCCGCAGGCGTATATCATGGGACAGATTATCGGAGAAAACCTTACTGATAAAAAACAGGCGTTTATATCGACTCATAGTGAAGAAATAATAAAGGGATTACTTGCTGTCTGTTCTGACCGGGTAAAGATTATCAGAATTACCAGAGACGGAAATATAAATCATTTTTCTATTCTCGATAATAAACGGATACATGAAGTATGGAATGATCCTCTGTTAAAGTATTCCAATATTATGACGGGACTGTTTCATAAGACTGTCGTATTGTGCGAAAGTGATTCTGACTGTAAGTTTTACTCGATTATTGCCGGTTATCTTGCAAAACAGCAGAACAAGTATGATGAAACACTTTTCATTCATTGCGGCGGTAAACAGCGTATGGCTAAAACAGCTGCGGCGCTGAAAGCTTTGAACGTTACAGTCAAACTGATTCCCGATATTGACGTTTTAAATGATGAAGATACGTTTAGAAGAATAACGGATGCTTCCGGCATAGACTGGAATAGTATTCAGCCTGATTACCGTATCATTGTATCAAATATACAGAACCAGAAAGATACAGTAATAAAACGGAAAGATTTTAAAGATACCGTAGACGGTATTCTTTCTTCTGCTACGGAGGAGAATTTGTCTAAAGGTGAACTGAAAAAAATTCAGAGTGCTGTAAAGGTTCCGTCAAAATGGGAAGTTATAAAACATGGTGGAATTGCTGCATTTCCTGCCGGGGATGCGACAATCCACTGGGATTCAGTAAACGCAAGATTAAAAGAAAACGATGTATTCATAGTACCGTGCGGTGAACTTGAATGCTTTATTAAAGAAGTCGGAGGGCACGGTCCTGAGTGGGTAAATACTGTCCTTGAAACCTATTCCCATCTTGATGATCCTGTGTATGAGAAGGTAAAGAAATTTATAGAAAAATTGGATCTATAACAAAAGAAAGCAGTCACTGAAAAAGCTGTCCGATGTTGGAATTGATTTACTGTATAGGAAACATGGACCGGTATGACGACCGCGATGTGATTGTCGCAAAGCTGATAATAGAACGTGACCGTATTTACACCGAGAGCTTTAATCAGCCGCACGGGTTCGGCAGATTAAAGCTCGATACGCTTAAGTATACTAAATTGTATTCCGGCGGTACTCCCGACTTTGAGAAAGGAGATGTGTTCAGGGCGACTATTCCGCTGAACAGTACGGCAACAGAACGTGTCGGTCCGGCAAGTGACCGCGGAACCCTACATGATAACCCACATGATGAAGCCCGGACGGAACAGATACTGAAGTTTTGTGCTGTTCTCCGGAACCGGACGGAAATACAGGAGTATTTAGACATTAAGGACAGATCATATTTTCAGAAAAAAATATTAAAGCCGCTGCTTGATTCAGGAGACCTCTGTTTGACGTTGCCGGATAAACCGCAGAGTAAGAATCAGCGGTATGTTGCAAAACTGAACAGGGATTTGAAAAACGGAAAGGCGGCAGAAAATCGGACAGGTGAGTAGCCGCTGAAGAAGATACGTCAATTTGAACAGGAGCAGTATATGCCGGATAAAAGAAAGAAGTAACTATCAGAAGTTCTGCCGCAGAATATTTGACATACATTGCATCTGTAGGCGACAGTAACAGAAGCTATGAAGTCCGGTACGAGGATGAGAATATATGGCTGACGCAGAAAATGATGGCAGCTTTGTATGATGTAGATGTAAGGACTATAAATGAACACATAAAGAACATATATACAGACGATGAATTGACGGAAGAGGCAACTATCCGGAAATTCCGGATAGTTCAGACGGAAAATACAAGACAGGTAACCCGTGAAGTTA
>JBAYAJ010000234.1:0-3480 GCA_041669845.1 Treponema sp. | reverse complement strand
GCACAGCCTGGTTCCGGCAAACGACGGCGGAATAGCCCTTGGACAGAGTGCTGCAGCAATGTATATGCTGAATAAAATATGATATAATTCACTTTTATACTGGGAATATATGACAGTTGTGCGCGACAAGTAAAAATATTTACATTTTCTATAAAATTACGTATACTGACTGGCTATGATAAACGAAGAACGCAAGTGGTGGAAAGAGGGAGTTGTCTATCAGATTTATCCGCGCAGTTTCTGTGACAGTAATAACGACGGCATCGGCGATTTGAACGGTATATGCAGTAAACTTGATTATCTTTCAAAACTTGGTATAGATATTATCTGGATGTGTCCTATTTTTAAAAGCCCGAACGACGATAACGGATACGATATAAGCGATTACCGCGAGATTATGGATGAATTCGGTACACTTGCAGATTTTGACCGTCTTACAGCAGAAGCGCATAAACGGAAAATACGCATCGTGCTTGACCTCGTTGTTAATCACACAAGCGACGAGCATAAGTGGTTTGTTGAAAGCCGGAAAAGTAAAAACAATCCGTTCCGGGATTATTATATATGGCGCAGCGGCAGAACACCGGGAGATCCTTCGGCCGGTGGTACACCCCCGAACAACTGGGGTGCTGTTTTCGGCGGAAGTACATGGGAATATGATAAAACAACAGATATGTATTATCTTCATCTGTTCAGCAGAAAACAGCCTGATTTAAACTGGGAAAACGAAAAAGTACGCAGTGAAGTGTACGATATGATGGCATGGTGGGGTAATAAAGGAATCGACGGTTTCCGTATGGATGTGATTACGATGATAAGCAAGGATCAGCGTTTTCCCGACGGCAGAACGAATCCGTGCGTATCCGAACAGTACCGCTACGGAGAATTTGCTCCGTATGCAGCCAATGGTCCCCGCGTGCATGAATTTCTTCGTGAAATGAACAGCCGTGTGATTTCAAAGTTTGACTGGATGACTGTCGGCGAAGGTGCCAGTTCCGATTTGAGCAACGCGCTCGAATATACGGGGTATGACCGACATGAGCTGAACATGCTTTTCATGTTTGAACATGTAAATCTTGGAAAACCGTGCCGGGCGTCCAACTGGAAAGCTGCACCGCTTGATTTAGCCGCATTGAAACAGATTTTTGCAAAATGGCAGACAGGTCTTGAAGGAAAGGGATGGAATACCCTTTACTGGGAGAATCACGACCAGGTCCGGTCTGTTTCGCGTTTCGGTAACGACAGCAGCGAATACCGTGTTGTAAGCGCTAAGATGCTTGCACTTTGTCTTTTTTTTATGAAGGGAACACCGTATGTGTACCAGGGTGAAGAACTTGGTATGGTCAATGTTCGTTTTTCGTCAATTACTGATTACCGCGATCTTGCCAGCCATAATGATTACAATGAGATGATCAGAAGCGGTCTTTCGGAACATGATGCACTGAAGACGCTCTGGATGATAAGCCGCGACAATACACGTACGCCGATGCAGTGGGATGATTCTGCAAACGCAGGCTTTACGAAAGCAGAACCATGGATAAAAGTAAATTCTTCATATAAAGAAATAAATGCTGCAGCCCAGATTACTGATCCCGGTTCGGTTTTCAGCTTTTACCGGCAGCTTATACATCTGCGTCATACGGATCTGACTGTTGTGTACGGCAGGTTTGAACTGCTGATGCCGGACAGCAGGGAGCTGTTCGTATATACACGGACACTTGATGCCTGTTCTATACTGGTAGTCTGCAATTTTACCGGCAGAACGGTTGCTGTTTCCATACCTGCAGAATACAGGGCAGGGAAGATACTCGTTTCGAACTACACCGGTTCTCAGCCCTGTGCAGAATGCATAAGGCCGTATGAGGCGTTTGCTGTTGAAATAACTGCATAAAGTCTCCTTGCTTTTTCTGTTTTGTTGCCGTATACTGAAATAATACCGGATGTTTCAATGCAGCTGCTTTTCCGCGGGTACAGGGTCACTCCGGCACTATATTCTGACTGCAAAGATTTTCTGAGCAGGAAGGCGGCGCTCATACCTGATATACGATACTTATGCCCCCTTTCTGTCCATTGCAGAAAGGGGTTTCTTTTTTTAATGATTTCCTGTCTTTTAAAAAACTGGAGGTGTATATGTGTGTAGGGCTTGCTGCTAAAGTAGTAAAAGTTCAGGACGGTACGGCCGTCGTAGATGCGACGGGAGCACAGCGTACCGTATCGGCAGAACTTCTGAACGGTCTTGAACCGGGCGATTACGTCATGGTTCATGCAGGAATGGCGATCGCGAAAATCACTTCGGATGATGCACAGGAGACTGAAAAAATAATGGGAGCGCTGGACTGATGGTGGAAAACACAAAAGACAGCGCTGCTGAGGCTGCGGAAAAAATACTGAAATCATACAGCGGCCGTCCACTGCGCATTATGGAAGTATGCGGTACGCATACGCATGAAATATTCCGGCTGGGAATACGGAATGTGCTGCCGGGAAATATCCGCCTTATTTCGGGACCCGGCTGCCCTGTGTGCGTAACGCCGACAGGCTTTATAGACGAAGCAGTCATGCTCGCGCTCAAACACAACTGCACAATCACGACGTTCGGCGATCTGGTACGCGTACCGGGAACGGAAATGAGTCTTGCCGGTGCACGGACGAAAGGCGCACATATCGAGGTTGTCTATTCGCCGCTTGATTCCGTGGTGTATGCCGCATCTCATCCCGGCGAGCAGGTGGTGTTTCTTTCCGTCGGTTTTGAGACGACGACTCCCGCGGCCTGCATCGCTGTCCGGCAGGCAAAAGAACAGGGCCTTACGAATTATTCACTGCTTACCGCAAACAAGACGATGGATAATGCATACGCAGCCCTGAAAGATTCTGCGGACGCATTTCTGTATCCGGGGCATGTAAGTGTCATTACCGGAACAAAAATATATGAAAAACTTCGTGAAGAAGGCGTATCGGGCGTCGTAACCGGGTTTACAGCGGGAGAAATACTGACTGCACTTGCCGTCATTGTCACCGGAATACAGAAAGGCAGACCGTTCTTCCGGAACTGTTATCCCCGCGTCGTAACCGACGAAGGCAACGTGAACGCGCTGAAATTAATGAAAGAAACGATGGTTCCCGTTGATGCCGAATGGCGCGGTATAGGCGTAATTCCGTTGTCGGGATTGAATTTAAATGACTCGTATGCTTTGTTCGATGCACGTAAAAAATATACGCTTCCGAAAATCACCGGGAAACCGAATCCCGCGTGCCGCTGCGGCGATGTTTTGCGGGGCGAGTGCAGCCCGGACGGATGCCCGTGCTTCGGTACCGCATGTACGCCGGAGCATCCGGTCGGAGCATGCATGGTGTCGGGTGAAGGAGCCTGCGCTGCTTATTATAAATACGGCGCTGCAACACAGATTAAGATGGAGAAAATATGAACAGTGATGTTGTTACACTCGCCATGGGCGGCGGCGGAAAAGAAACTAACGAATT
>JBAYAJ010000233.1:0-3506 GCA_041669845.1 Treponema sp. | reverse complement strand
TGTCGATGATATTTTTGATTCGGGCCGCACTATAAATTCGCTTGTGGAAATATTTCTTGAGCGTGGTGTTGCACGCAGTAATATTAAAGTTGTCGTTCACGATTACAAATATTTTTCATATCACAAGGAGCAGCAGCCTATTCAGCCTGATTACTGGTGCCGTCGTTTTGATATTTCAAAACCTGAAGAAGACCGCTGGATTCATTATATGAGTCACGAGCTTGTCGGTCTTTCAAAACAGGAACTTGAAGACCATTACTTCAAGGATGATCCGGAACTGCGTCCGATTCTGGAGCCGCTTCTGGGAAATAAATGAGAAAATTGATACTCTGTTTTATCAGCTTAGTATTCTCCTCATCTGCTGCATTATTTGCAGAAGCAGTAATAGTGAATCCTGAGCCGGGAACATGGGCAAATAAACAGGTACTTGTGCTTGATGTTCCTGACGATGAGGAAGCGTTTTATTCTCTTAATGGTTCAGATCCTGTTTCATCAGGCTTTGCATACGACGGGCCTGTTCCGCTTGATATAGCAGGACCTGTTGAACTGCGCGTTATTACAACGAAAAACGATAAAGTTGCCGCAGATATGACAGTCATATATACTGTAACTCCGGCAAGACCTTCCGGTAGTGAAGCTTCCTCATTTATAGATTCTGTAACGCTACGGGGTATTATCGATTATACGGCAGGTACTTCTTTTTCAATTCCGCCGTCATTGTTGTATAGTCTTGGTAAGCAGCCTGAATCTTATTTACCGGGAGGTACGCTGTCATATGCTGCCGACTGTATTTTATCGCGGTATATCCCCTGTACGGTAACTGACGGAACGGCAAAATGGCGTTTCATCATACATACAATTCCGTCGCAGAACGGGGTGTTTACCCGCAGAAACGTTCCATTTAAAGTATCAGACTGGTCTACGATTACATTTACGAACAGTAAGTTTATTTATAAAATTGACGACTCCTACTGGGCACCAATGAAAGATCCTGTACAGCTTGACCGGTCAGTAAGGCATATTATTTACTGGCAGAGCATAGAAGTCTCTGCCGGTAATCCTGTTGAATCCTTTGAACTTGCATCAAAACCTGTTATGTTCATATCGTCGTCTGAATCCGGGGCTGTTACGGCTGTACTCCGCGGCGATGATAATTACCGCTTCGGCATAGATATTAACGATACTGTCGTTCTGTTTGGAATAGCATGTATAGATACGTTTTCAGGAGACGAGACAAAAGGTATCCTTGATGCGGGCATCTATTATAAAACAGTGTATCAGGGAACATTACCGGTTTCTTACAATGTCGATAAGCGTGCTCCCTGTGCACCTGTTATAACATCATCTGCTTCGTCTTTTTATTCACGAAAGAATGTCAAACTAAAAATAGACGGAGAACCAGGTTCGGAACTGTATGTCGCTTTGAGCGATCCTGTATCCGTAACAGGGGATATACCTGCAGATGTTTCACATTCTGAATTCGGTTCTGTCAAAGCTGACAGTTTTACATTTTCAAAGTCAGGGAACATTGTGCTTGAATCAACTTCAGAAAATGCGGTCTACTATAAATTATGTGCGTTTTCGGTTGATGGGAAGGGAAATAAAAGTTCTGTATCGGTATATGATGTCGTAATCGATCAGTATAATTACTATCTTGATGCATCTGCTGACAAAAAGGATGCAGACGGCAGTCGTCTGCATCCTTTTACTTCTTTTGAACAGTGTGCAGATGTGTTGAAAACTTCGCGGTATGCACATGTTACGATAAATGGTTCCATCAGAATGCCGCAGGGAGAAACTGTATTTGCATCAAACTGTGTTATTGACGGACGGAACGATGCACGGCTTATATTTGGTTCAGACAGTTCTATTGTTGTACGCAGTGCAAGTCTCTCTATTTCAGACTGTGTGCTTGAATGTTCCGGTACAGACGGTGTACAGAAAAACACAAATGCAGCGTTTATACAACTGGAACATTCGGTCCTTTCACTGAACGGCTGTGAGGTAACTGCTGTGTTTGGCGATAATGGTACAGCCATTAATGCTGATACATCTGTTATAAACGTAGCGGACAGCGGAATTACTTCAAAGGCAACAGTATATTCTTCAAGTGTTTCGTCGGTGGCAACAAAGATAACGGTAAAGAATACCCGTGTTTCTACTGTTGCAGCGACGGCAGTTAATTTTTCTGTGCAGGGCGGTAATTTTGAACTTCGCTCGTCATCCTGCAATATTACAGGATCGTACGGACGGTCTGTTGAGCTGTTCGGCACGCACAGCCGTATTACGGACAATACGTTCAACGCGAATCTTATTTCCGGCAGCAGAACTGGAAATGCCATATATACTGATGCAAAAAATGTTGCCGTTGAATACAGCGGAAACAGTCTGCAGGGATTCTGATTTTGAATATTCTTATATGCGGACTTGATGAAGCAGGCAGGGGACCTCTTGCAGGACCGGTAACGGCAGGAGCCGTAATTCTTCCTTCCGATTTTCCTTTTGAAATTCTAAATGACTCAAAGAAGCTTTCTCAAAAAAGACGTGAAGCTGCGGAAAAAATAATAAAGGAACGTGCATGCTGGGGTGTCGGCATCGTTGATCACCTAACAATTGATCGTATAAACATACTGCAGGCAAGCCTGCTTGCAATGAAGCTGGCATATGAAATGATGACGCGTAGACTGCCTGATTGGGCAGATTCTTATGGTGTTCCATACGACTGTGTGGAAGCGCTGGCAGACGGTACATTCAGTCCGTCAGTTCCCTGTCCCTGCCGGTGTGAACCAAAAGCTGACGGAACGTATCCTTCAGTCATGGCTGCAAGCATTATTGCCAAAACATGCCGTGATGCAATTATGATTGAAATGGATAAAAAATATCCTCAGTACGGCTATGCGAAGCATAAGGGATATCCGACCCCCGCTCATGTGAAGATATGCCGCGAGATAGGACCGTCCCCTATTCAGAGACTTACATTCAGCTATTAATATTTTTCTGTGTCTGATTTATCTTTTGCAGCAATGTTTTCGTGCTGCTCAATGACAGTCTCTGATTCAGTTTTACCTTCGTCAGTACGTTTTGAAACGATATGAATAACACGGCCAGTACGTTTTATTCCGTCGTCGCGCTTTTCCGCCGGAGCAGCTTTGCCGTCTTTTAAATAATAGACTTTTTTTTCGCCACCCTTGCCATATTTAGCGTCTTTTGCAGCTTTTTTCTCCCGCGCAGCTTTTGCACGTGCCTTGCGCTCTTTTTCGATGAATGAAAGCGATTTGTCCATTCCCTGCAGAAATTTCTGCAGATCGTCTGCAAACACAGCAATCTGATGGCGGTCAAAATCTTCTCCGTCACGGCTTTTGCTTTCTACTACCTGAAGAAATACATCTCCAGTCCTATTCTCTTTTACGTTGAAAAAATACGACCTGTTGTCCAGATAAATCTGAGTCGTAAAAAGTTCACCGCGAGCACCCATATAATCCTTCCTTAATAAATTTCAGTGATTA
>JBAYAJ010000232.1:0-3527 GCA_041669845.1 Treponema sp. | reverse complement strand
CCGTTCTACTTTAAATCCGAAGTATGTCGATACAATAGAGATTACCATTCCGAAGAAAATACTTTTTGCACATGATTCCCCTATGACAGACAGAGACAGTTCACTGAGTAATTCATTCATATATCCGCTGTATGCAGCAGGATTCATAATACGGACAGCAACGGCAGGTCCCAGCAGTCCGCAGAACGAAAAGTACAGGTTCAGAAAAAAGACGGAAGCTGTGACGCCGATAAAACGGGGGGCTGCAAGGTAACTGACCGGATCAACGCCGACAGAAATATAACTTTCAATTTGATGTGAAGTAACCATTCCTCCTATTTCCGTTGCAATCGCAGTTGCAGAACGCGCTGTAACAACAAAAGCCGTCAGAAGGGGGCCAAGTTCTCTTGTAATGATAATTATAAGGAGTTGATAAATAAGTTTACCCTGTCCGATTGAAAGCAGAAACGGATAACCGACGAGATAAAAACCTGTTCCAAGCGTAAACGACATGACGCAGATAAGAGGAAGTGCTTCAATGAATGTAAACAGCAGCTGCATAATAAGAATCTTCCGGGCGGCTTTTTCGCGGCGGATAAAAAAAAATGTACTGCTGAATATTTTTCCGATATAACCAAGCATGTACGGAAGGGCTTTGAATCTCTGCCTTACTGCAGAACCTGTTTTCTGAAACATACTGTCTTATTATACCAGTAAGGAGAACAGAGCGCTAGGGATCACCGGTACAATTCTACCAGGTTAATCTGTATTTTTTGTGTCTGAGAAGCAGCTGTGCCTGCCCTGCATAATGTCGTGCTCATCGAACCAGCGCTCCATTGCGTTATGTACCACATGTTTACCGGCAGTCCACAGCGGAGCAACGAGAAGTCGTTTAGCACCATCTCCGGTGAGCCTGTGTACGACAATATTCCGCGGCAGTAATTCAATTGCCTGGGATACTGTCTCAAAGTAGTCTTCCATTTCCATACAGCGGAATTTTCCTGCGGTATATTCGTCTGCAAGTGCCGTGTCCTTCAGTACGTGGAGTACGGCAATTTTTATTCCGTCCGTACCGGCACGGACCGAATGACATACCGTTTCAAGCATATCAGCATCCTTTTCACCGGGGAGTCCGAAAATAACATGCGTAACAATGTGTATTGCCGGGTTCGCTTTATGTATTCTGTATACTGCGTCGTCATATATGCTGGTATCGTATCTGCGGTGTATATATGCAGCTGTACGTTCATTTGTGGTCTGCAGGCCGAGTTCAATAGTAACGAACGTTGTAGCACATAACGATGAAATACGATTCAATATGTCGCCGTCAAGACAGTCGGGACGCGTTGCAATTGAAATGCCGGCGATGTCAGGTACCGCAGCGGCCTCTTTGTATTTCTTTTCAAGAACAACTGCATCGCCGTACGTGTTTGTGAAGTTCTGGAAATAGGCGATATATCTGCCGCCTTTATATTTCTGCCGGACAAGCAGTTCTGCCTGTTCTATCTGATGTGTAACAGAGAAATTGCGGGGGGCTGCAAAATCGCCGGATCCTGCAGCCGAGCAGAAAATGCATCCGCCCGTTCCTTTTGTTCCGTCCCGCGTAGGGCAGGTACATCCTGCATCAAGTGAAAGTTTATATACCTTTGTTCCGAATTTCTGTTTGTAGAAATCTGATACTGAATAATACCGTTTATACTGCATTTTCTTCTGCAAGGTTTTTAAGCCATCGTTCCTTTTTGAGCCATACTGAAGCGACGATAACTTTTTCTACGTCCGACAGCTTTACGATTGCATACATTGCTACGGGACCGAGTGCAGTGAACTTTGTGAGCAGGAACATTCCCGGCAGGTAAATGAGCAGATTTGCCGTAAGATCGACAATAACGCCCATCGTTGTGTCGCCTCCTGTCCGTGAAACTGCAAACTGCGCATTTGCCAGACACCAGAGCGGCATGTATGCAGCAGCAGTGAATACAAGTCCCCGTGAAACTGCACGTGCAGCTGCACTCAGGTTTGCATAGACGAGCGGTATAAGCAGAATACTTGCACAGCCAAGAAGTCCGAAGAAAATTCCAAAAATGACGGAACCGCTTTCAATCCAGTTTTTCTGCACGCGGGCTTCTTCAAGTTTTCCAGCTCCCAGCGTTGTTCCCATGATGACACCTGTCGCTGTGAAAATTCCTGAGAAGCTTACAAAAAATAAGTTCGCAATTGCGAATCCTGCTGCCATTCCTGATACTATCTCTGCGCCGCCTCTGCTGTTATAGAGCGCAGTTGAAATTGTTTCCGAACCAACCCATGTCATTTCTGATACGGCGATCATTGCGGATTTTATAAGAATTGTTCCGACAAGACTGAGTCTGACTTTGAATATATCGCGTATGTGTGTAAAAAAATCAGGCCGTTTTACATTGATATATATAATGAACGTAAGTACTTCCGCTGAGCGGGCAATGATTGTTGCAATTGCAGCTCCCGTTACTTCAAGTCTCGGCGCGCCGAAATGTCCATAAATAAGTATATAGTTACCGATCGTATTTACGAGCGTTGCCGCGACGGAAATAATAAGCGGGACACGTACTTCTCCCGTTTCACGCAGCGAGGACGTGATTACGGTTGTTATGACCATAGGAATCCATGTCCATGCGATGACGTGTTCATATGCTGCCGCCTGCGCAACAATTTCTGCAGCGGCTGAGTTTCCACGTACCATAAGCCCCAGTACAGGAACCGGGTTTACCGCACAGAACACCGTAAAACCTGCCCCTGCTGTAAGACATACGAGGAGTTTATAACGGAATACCTGCTGCATTCCGTTTTTATCACATGCACCTTTATACTGGGACATGAATATACCGCCGCCGTTGCAGAGTACGTTATTTATAAGTACAAGAAATACAAAATTTATCTGGCCTGCGACGTTAACTCCCGACATTTTTATGTCGCCAAGTCCTGCAACCATAAAATTGTCAATAAGAGAGACAAGATTCTGAATTAATAATTGTGCCATTACCGGCAGTGCGATGGAAAGCGCTCTTTTGTAGAAAGAGGTTGTACCGAATTTCATCCAGTGACTCCAGATTTTGACAATACAGGATATTATAAATAAGTGCAATGAACTCTGACGTCAGCCTGCATTCCGTGCCGCGTGATGCGCTGTATTGCAGTTTTCTCCTGAATAAGTATTTGCCAGGCCGTTAAAAATGGTATATGTTTATAGTATGCAGCAGGAAATCAGAACAACAGCAGAAAGATCTCCCGGAGGATTAAGGGTACACATTAAGCGTATGCTTCTGATATGCTGCGGTGCCCTTCTTATGGCAGTTAATATAAAAACGTTCGTCCGTGCCGGAAATCTGTTTCCCGGCGGATTTACGGGACTTGCACTGCTTATACAGCGTGTTGCCTTACAGTTTTTTTCTGTAAAACTTCCTTACAGTCCTATTGTGATTATATTAAATTCAGTGCCTGTCGTTATAAGCTTTAAGTATATCGGCAGGCGTTTTACATTGTACTCGTGCCTGATGATTGTGCTTTCATCAGTT
>JBAYAJ010000231.1:0-3536 GCA_041669845.1 Treponema sp. | reverse complement strand
TGACTGCTGAGCATAAAAAACACCGCCTGTTTGAATTTTACTTCATTCCGGCGGTGTTTGTAAATTCGTCACTTTTTCAGTGGCCTCCCCAAGGGGCGAGGTTGTTGATTTCATAGAATAATCTATATTTTGTAATTATGTGTCATTCGTATTTCCGTCCATTTGTTTTTTTTATATGAAAGATATCCTGCCTTCCACTGCATCATGTCAGTGTCTTTGTTGTGCATGAAAGCTTCACTGTCTTTCCTTTTGCCAATCGTAATCACCGGATTGAGTTTCGATACGAGATTGAAGTTCTTCCTGCCGTTTCGATTGAACCGATGGTCCCGACAAACCTGTTGCGGTATTCAATCTCCTTAAGTATAAAACTGAAGTTTCTATCTTCGGTTATTCTCCGTAGCAGGCGTCGAAGTTGGTGATTTCTGTTTCATTGTATACCGCATATACAAAGCTGCTGCCGAAGCCATGAGCGCATGGGAGTATTCTTTTGTACCAATCTTGTCAAGGACTTCTTCCTGTTCTTTTTCCAGATAATGGACATATTCGTCATTGTCAAGTTGTTGATCTGCTGTTTTTTTTAATCCTTCTGCAATATAGATATATACGTGATTTGACATAAGAGCCGGATTTGGATTCATTGTTCCCAGGTGTATCAGTTGTTTTGCAGTATACCCGGTTTCTTCCTTAAGCTCTCTTTCCGCCGCCTTTTCCGGTTTTTCACCGGTCTCTATCACGCCTCCGGGAAATTCAATGCTCAATGCTTTTTCTCCATGTCTCCATTGCTTTACCATGAGAAATTTTGTGTTGATGACTGGAATTACAATTACCCAGTCTCTCGCATCCATGACAATGTAGTTACCTTTCTGTCCGTCCGAAGCTGTACATTCGGTTTCTGTTACAGTCATTACTGTTGTTTTAAGGAGTTCCCTTTTACGTTGTTCTGTCCAGACAAGGGAATCATCATCGGTTTGAACTTTCATTTTTCTATTCCTTTCTTTGTATTTTTAAGTTATACTGTTAATACACTATTATAGAGTAAGGAGAAGGTTATGGCTATTGTTGCTATATCACGTCAAGTTGCTGCACTGGGAGACGAAATTGCCGCATCTGCTGCTGAAAAACTTGGTTACAAGTTTGTTCGCCGGCAGGAACTTGAACAGCGTATTGTAAACCTTGGGTTCCCGGCTGAAAAACTTTACAAATATGACGAGAAAAAACCCAAATTTTTTGCTTCTCTCGTTAAAGATCGCGATGAATATCTGCAGTATCTGCAGACTGCTGTTCTGGAAGCTGCCTCTGAAGATAATTGTATTCTTATAGGACGAGGTTCATATATCATTCTTGAAGATGTGCAGAGTCTTATATCTTTCCGTCTTATTGCAAACAATTCAGTAAGAATTGAACGTCTTGAAAAAGAGTTTTCGTGGACGGAAAAACAAGCCCGTCAGCGGATTGACGAAAGTGACTTGAACCGCAGGGGATTCCATAAAAGTTTTTTTAATGTAGAACTTGACGATTTGACTCGGTTTCATCTTATTATGAATACAGGAATAATAGGCGTGGAAGAAGGAGCCGACATTATTACAAGTCTTGTACGTACAACAATAACACCGGAACGTGATGCGGAAGGAAATAAAAAACTCCGTACAATGCTTGATGCCCAGCATCTTGTTAACAAACTTGTGTTTGATTATAAAATCAATATAGAATTTTTACGTGCAGTCATTGATGGAAAGACTGTTACGCTTCAGGGGGTTGCAGATTCTTCGGCTGTTGTGGAACGGGCTCTCAAGCTGACTGCAGAAACAATGCCCGGATATACTGCAAAATCGGCCGTCAGTATTATTCAGGATTTTAAGGCTTATCCATAATGACGTACCCGGAAACACTGTATACGGCGCTTGCATCTGCAGCGTCCGGTGGAGCAGTGTTTTGTGCACTGTGTATGATTGCGGCTGCGCTGTGTCGCCGGCCATGCCGGAAAAGATTCTTTTCTGTATTTTGTGTGTTACTTAGTATTGTTACCACATCTTCTGCCCTTTTGTTTATATTTACTCCTTTTTCTGCTGAACATCTGAAAATGCATGGTGTTATTGTTTGGTGTATTGTGTTTTTTGCCGGAGGAACGCTTTTAACAGCTTTTTACCGCATACTGATTCCGTTTACAGTGTCTGTGTATATTCTTCTTGTGCTGTTTACATATGGTATTATGCGGACCAGGTATCCCGTTTTACGAAGTCTTGTTCCTGTTTCGGTTTATAAGGGTGCATTCACAGAGGGGACGGAAAAAAAAGAATTTTTTTACAGTCGGGAAGGAACTCCTTATGTTCCGATTGACGTTTGTACGCTGCCTCCGGAATTGCTTGTTCCTCTTCCGCGGATATGGTATGCATTTCATGATTCATCAGAGAAAAATAGTATTTTGTCTGACAGAATAAATTTGTTGTATACTGCTGTCCGTAAATATACATCGTACGCTGCCGGAACTTGTTATATTATTAATATTCCGGTTTTGTCCGGAGCGGATGCAGCTGCTATGTATGCTGTTGATTTCAGATCTGATCCGCCGGCGCTTATTCGCGTGTTGTAGCTGAAATCGTGCAGGTTGTCGTTTGCTTATGTAGATTCTGTGGCTGTAATTTATTGTAATTGAAGGAAATATAATAACTAATCCGGAGCGTCGGTTTCAGGCTTGACTTTTATTGTTATTGAAAACATACTTACTGTATGAAAACAGCAAATGCATTTACTTCAGCACGTATCATTCTTGCTCCTGTATTTTTTATCGTATATTTTATTCCAGTCTGGACAAAACAATTTGCAGGTGTTTCTGCCTGTATACTGATTCCTTTGTTGGCTTTTATGGAATTTACAGATTTTCTTGACGGATATTCTGCGCGCAAAAATCACGAGGTAAGTGACTTCGGTAAACTGTTTGATCCGTTTGCAGATGTTATAGTGCATCTTACGACTTTCACCTGTTTTATGACGTCGTATGGTCCAGATATCAACAGGTATCTGCCTCCGATAATTTTTATATTTATTGTTTATCGTGAATTTGGAATGAATTTCATCAGGATGGTTGCAGTGAAAAAAGGGACTGCAATTGCAGCCAGAAAAGGTGGAAAACTGAAAACTGTTTTTTATGTAGCAACAGGGTTTGTATGTCTTATTCCGGAAAGCGCGGTCCGCTTTTATTATGCAAAAGCAGGGAAAGTTTCGGATTTTATTACAGTAATTGTACAAAATTATCCGGCGTGGAAAACAGCAGCACTTGTTATGTTTATTGCAAGTCTTTTATTGTGCTATGTTTCGTTTATTGATTATCTTGTGCATTTTAAGTGGTTGTTAGAGGAGAAAGGCGGGAAAGATGGGGAGAAGAAAAAAAAGTAAAAAAAAGGAAGAAAAGGAGGGGGAAGGTATTGACGAAAAAGGGGTGAGGTGATATATTCACTATCACCGTCGCAGAACAGAGCGACACGCTGTTTGAAAACAAAGGGAAGGAAAGAAAGAACAAGTAAGGTCAGCAGACGGGA
>JBAYAJ010000230.1:0-3536 GCA_041669845.1 Treponema sp. | reverse complement strand
GTAATATATGTTCAATAGCAAGTGAAAGTTTTTTACTCGTTTCCGGAAAATCCTCGTCTGTATACAGTCCCGGACGAATGCCATGTTCGATGGAAAAACGGACAGCCTGCAGGCAGATAAGGCCGATAGCTGCAGAAGCAAATACAGGGACCGCGATCATGAGGATATTTGATATAAAAAGGCGTCTTTTAATTGTCACTTGATAAAATCCTATATCATAATTATAAACAGGAAATAAACATTGTATCCATTTACGGCAGCATGATGATTCATGCAGATGTCTTCATACTTGAGACTTCTCCATAACCCCTCTAGGTAGATATTGTCCAGTGCCCGGTTCCGTCCGTTCATGCTTGTCTGCACTCTGTATTCCAGAAGCACATTGACAAAGACATCGGATGTAAACTGACATCCCTGATCCGTATTGAATATTGCCGGAATGCCGTATTCTTCAATCGTCTCACGAACAAAGGAAGCACAACAGCTGGCATCAAGCGTATTTAACAGCCTCCATGATAATACCTTACGGGAACATATATCAATTATCGCCATAAGATACATGCTCCCGTGTGGAAGTTTTATATAGGTCAGGTCTGTCGACCACACCTGATTCGGAAACAGTATCTGTTTCTCTGCAGTCAGGTACGGATACTTCTTTTCATCTGCCTTGCTTTTGCCAGATTCTTCCCCGGATATAGTGCACACCGCCCGAATCTTCTTAAGGAGCTCAAAATCTGCTTCGTCCCGCTTCCGTTTGTTTTACTTTTTCGCTTTTCTTGTTAGGCCGTTCAAACAGTTCCGGCAGCATTTCCACCACCTGTTTTTTCCAGAGGCTGATCTGGCTTTGATGCACGCTGTATTTTGTCGCCAGTTCCTGAACCGTCGTTTCTTCCCTCAGGGCTTCAAGAACTATTTTTGCTTTGAACTCTTTGTTGAAACTCTGTCGTTTCCCTTTTTATTCGGTTCCACACCTTATTCTACAGCTTTTTTCTGTCTCACCTTACGGACGCAGTATATCAGTTCAGTTCATGTTTATAAATTAAAAATGTATGCGGAAATTAAATCCGCTTTTATTTTTTAAATCTCTTACGAAAAAAACGTATCGTTGACAAAATTATGTAATGAATATATATTCTATTTCGAAGTTTTTCTAAATATCATGTAATTTACTTCTTCAATTAATAATCCTGAATTACGCAGCGTAGATAAACATCCACCGAAGAAGAGTAATTACATCTATTATTTGAGAGAAAATCATGCAATCAATCTTCAAAGCGCTCGCAGATCCTGTTAGACGTGAAATTTTAGAATACCTGAAAAACAGCAGCATGACAGCAGGGGAAATATGTAAGAAATTTTCTTTATCAGATGCTACCGTTTCTTATCACCTTTCTATACTTAAAAAAGCAGGTTTGATAAGAGAGACCAAATATAAAAATTTTATCTATTACGAATTAAATACAAGTGTTTTTGAAGAACTTATTGTGTGGATAAAATCTTTTGGAGGAAACACTCATGGAAAATGATAATAAAAAACTTATAATTCTAACCACCTTTATATGTCTTTCTCCAATTATATGGGGATTATATTTTTGGAATCAGCTTCCTGCTGAAATCGCAATTCATTTTGATTTGTATGGAAATGCGAATGGATTTGTACCAAAATGGGGTGCCGTTTTTTTTCTTCCCATTTTTTTTGCAATACTTAATTTTATTGTCAATACCAGTACTATAAAACAGATATCAAATAAAAATAAATCTTATATGAGTAAGATAGCTGTACCTGTCGTTGGAATACTCATTTCAGGATTTATTATATTAAAAACATTAAAAACTGACATTACTGTTAATTCCGTAGTATTTACCGCAGTATCACTCTTTTTTATTTTCGCCGGTAATTATTTACCTAAAATAAGAAGGAATAAACATACTGGAATTAGGCTTCCCTGGATAGCGAACAATGACAGATTATGGTTTAAGACGCATCGTTTCACAGGATACCTATGGGTCATATTCGGGTTTATAAGTCTTTTCGGATCTTTTTCAAATTTAAATATAATTATTTTTGCCGTTAGTTCCTGTACTATGGTAATTCTACCAATTATATATTCACTTATCCTGTATATAATCAACAACAGAAAGAAACCATAGCAGTTGATTATATATATCGAATAAATAATAGAATTAATTTGTAGGTACATTCCATTTTTCACAACGTATTCAACCTTTAGACATATTCCGTATGTATGTTATCAGCGAATATCTCCATTTGAATAAGATTCGTTTTGTTTTTTTGTCACAAAAAGTATATTTTTTGTGACAAAAGAGTGTATTAAATTGGTGCAAAAAAATAAAGATGCAGATTCAAAACCGAATATCTCATAAAAAGTCCCGGGGCTGTTTTACCGCACAGGATTTCAGTGATATTGCTGATAATGCGACTATTCGGTAGAATCTCAAGCGCCTTACAGAGAGCGGTACCATTCGCCGTATAGGACGAAGTGTTTTCCAACACAGTAATGTTACTCATGACAAACACACTGTCAAGTATGATTGTTAACAGTGTATTTGTCAAACAGGCCTTATAGTTCACTACCATTCCTATATCCCCCTGAGAAAAGAGGAAACCTCCGGTGCTTAACAGTCGTTTACAAAACTAAAAGTAAATCGATATCCTGCGGTATTGTAATGCAGCATTTCCGTCTACTATCCCCCATATCTCCGTAACAAACATTCGTTATGCATTTTATGCAATTCTTGCATCCTTCAACTGTTCAACGGCCTGTACCGTTATACCGCCACCGTCAAGTTCATTAAACACCGGTAAAAATAATTCTGCTTCTGCATTCCGCAGTCTGTTCATTGTGGTATCAGCTTCCAGATGTTCCGCATAGTGATCAAGCATTGTCTCGGTCTTATGACCGCTTCCTGCCATAACAACACGTTTGTCGCCAATAATATCCATCATCCGGCTGTGATGGTTTAAGCCCGAAGAAAACGAATCCCTGCATTCCTTCTCCATACGGATTAAGTAAAACCTGAGACAGAAGGGCATCGCGCATTTCTTTTGTTATTGCAACTGCGTTTGCAAGCTTGGCAGTATCATTTTCTCAGTCAATTTTAAATACTGCTGCTGCCTGTTCCATAGTAAGAATTTTACGCTTTTTACCTTTCTGTGAATATTTTATAATTCGGTCAAAACAATTGTTCCGTGTGAGCCTGTTATAGTACGCCCACTTCATCGGAGGCCACTGAAAAAGATCTCGTTTTTAAGTCCATATAACATAAAAGGCTGGTTCTCCCGGTATAATCCTGAAAAATCAGCCTTTTTGTTATCTGACGGGGGTGTTTGCCTGCCTGTTACTATTGCTTTTCGTCCATAAGGGTGAAAAGCCGTTTCAGACTGACCACGTAAATCGTACACGCCCCCTGCATTTTCATGTTATCAAGCCCGGAACCGACAGCTGTATCACAGCCGTGTACATTTTTGAGTTCGCTGTTCTTTGCTTCTATCTTGTATCTTTCTTTTGCCTTTG
>JBAYAJ010000229.1:0-3553 GCA_041669845.1 Treponema sp. | reverse complement strand
ATTGCATTGCCATTCAGGTCTGTAATAGTTACGATAGTATTGTTGAACGTAGCCTGAATGTAAACGTTACCTTCATATACGCTATTCTTTTCCTTTCGTTTCTTAACGGTAGCCATTAATTATCCTCCGCCTTATGCCTTTTTCTTATTAGCAACTGTCTTCTTCTTGCCTTTACGTGTACGCGCATTAGTACGTGTGCGCTGTCCGCGGACAGGAAGACCTCTACGGTGGCGTAAACCACGATAGCAGCCAATATCCATAAGACGTTTGAGATTGAGACCAATCTCTGTGCGGAGACGGCCTTCTACTTTATAATTCTTGTCGATGATTTCACGAACCTTCGCGAGTTCATCCTCAGTAAGGTCGTTTGCCATCTTTTCAGGATCAACTTTAGCTTTATCACAGATATCTTTAGCCGCAGGACGGCCGATACCGTAAATATAAGTTAATGCAATACCTATGTGTTTGTTAGGGACGTCTACACCCTCAATTCGAGCCATCTGATTTCTCCTTAGCCCTGTCTCTGCTTATGCTTCGGGTTTGAGCAAATAATACGGACGACGCCGCCTCGTTTGATCACCTTACAGTTCGGGCAGATAGGTTTTACACTGGTACGTACTTTCATAAAAAAGTCTCCCTTGGGAATAGTATCACCGGATCATGGCACCTCGCAATGAGTTGCAATCCGGTGACAGCCACTATAGCATAAATTCCCGTTCCTATGCTACTGGTTACTCACAAAATCATTACAGATTTCGTGACCTGATTTTGCCCTTCGATATAAGTCCATCCTGATGATGCATTTTAAGAAGAGCTTCAACCTGACTCATCGTATCAAGCGCGACACCTACAACAATGATAAGAGAAGTTCCACCCATCAACATGGAAATTGACAGAGGGAACTTAAACAAATCCTCGATAAGTGTCGGGATGATGGCAATGACTGCCAAAAACAACGAACCAGGTAATATAAGCCGGTTCAATATCTTCTGCAGGTATTCCTCTGTTTTATCCGTACGTACACCGGGAATCGAGCCGCCGTTTTCCCGGATGTTCTTTGCTATTTCAGTGGGGTTCAGGGTAACCTGAGTGTAGAAGTATGCAAAGAAGATAATGAGTACTACAAGCAGTATATTGTACCAGAGTCCGTTCGGAGTAAGAAAAGCAGAAAGCTTCGATACCCAGCGTGCTGAATTCTGGCTATTTCCAAGCATTGTGAGAATTTGAACAGGAAACGTAAGTAACGATGATGCAAAAATAAGCGGAATAACGTTTGACGGGTTAATCTTAAAAGGTATATAGGTATTCTGACCTCCATACATTCTGCGACCAACAACACGTTTTGCGTAATGAACAGGAATCTTCCGTTCACCTGTTTCCTCATAAACAACCAAAGCGATGATACCAACAAACATAAAAAGAACAATGATTGCAAAAACAAGCTGGATATCACCGCTGCTGATCTTTTGTATTAACTCAACAACAGCATTTGGCCAACGTGCAACAATACCTGCCGTAATCATGACAGAAATACCATTGCCGATACCATTAGCTGTAATCTGATCGCCCAGCCAGACTGTAACCATAGATCCGGTTGTAACCGTCAACATAGTAAGTATTTTAAAGGCGATTTTATTATCAAGAACGATGCACCCCGGAATGCTTGATGCATAGACAGTAACGGCGTAAGACTGCAGAAGGCAGACAAAAATCGTACCGATTCTTGTCCACATTGCAATTTTACGCTGACCGCCGTCTTCTTCAGCAACACGCTTCAGGGACGGGAAAATAATCACAGCAAGCTGCATTATAATCTGCATCGAGATGTAAGGCATGACGCCAAGCATGAAGATCGAGAAGTTCGAGAATGCACCACCAACGAAGAAGTCCATATAACTGGCAAACGCATTTTTATTCTGCTTTGCCAGCTCATCAAAGTATGACAGCAGTACATTTGCATCTATTCCCGGCATAGTCAGCACACTTCCCAGACGGAAAACAGCCAGTATGACGAAAGTAAAAAGCAAACGACTGCGGAGTTCTTTGACTCTAAACATATTTACAATTGGATTGCTTGCCATGTTCTACTCCGCTGCACTATTTTTTTTCTTCTGCTTTTTTTGCAGGAGCTGCTTTCGAAGAAGATTCCTTCTTCGCAGCAAGCGCCTTTGCATAAGAAGCTTTTCTCTCTTTTCTGCTTGTTCCGACAACCGCATTTACTGTACCGCCGGCTTTTTCAATCTTTTCTTTTGCAGATTTAGAGACTTTATCAACAGTAACAGCCAGTTTTTTGGTAATGTCACCGTCGCCGAGAATTTTCACTACACAATCATTTTTTGCCGAAATAAGTCCCTTTGCTATAAGTGAAGCTTTGTCTACCGACTCACCTTCTGCAAATTTTGCATTAAGTTCGGACAAATTGAAACATACGTTTTCTTCCCGGAATACCGCATTTGAAAATCCGCGATGAGCGATACGACGGTACAACGGCATCTGACCGCCTTCAAATCCTACATATGGATTTCCGCCGCCGGAGCGGGACTGCTGGCCTTTATTGCCCTTTCCTGCTGTCGTACCAAGTCCTGAAGATGAACCGCGGCCGACCCGTTTCGGATTCTTGTTTGCACCATCAGGCGCAGTAAGAACAGGATTATATTCTGCCATTATTTCATCTCCTCAACTGCAACAATGTGAGCACATGTCGCAATCATTCCGCGAATTGCCGGCGTATCTTCCTGCACAACTGTCGAATCAATCTTTTTCAGACCAAGACTGCGTACAGTCAGCTTTACAGCAGGTTTCTGTCCAATTGTGCTTCTCGTAAGTGTAATCTTAAGTTTTGCCATAGATTAACCCCACAGCTCGTCAAGAGTTTTGCCTCTGCCCGATGCAATAGTCTTTGCATTCATAAGATGCATAATTGCATCAAATGTTGCGCGGACAACGTTTACAGATGCGCTTGAACCAAGAGACTTGGAAATAATATCCGTAGCACCGGCTGCATCCATAATTGCACGAACAGCACCGCCTGCGATGATTCCAGTACCAGGGCATGCCGGTCTCAGAAGGACTGACGAACTCTTGTAATTACCGATCATATCATGCGGAATTGTTCCATTCTTTACCGGCATCACGATAAGATTTCTCTTAGCGCGGTCGATACTCTTCTTAATAGCTTCGGTAACGTCATTCGCTTTTCCGAATCCGTAACCAACGCGTCCCTTTTTATCGCCAACGACAGTAAGAGCGGAGAATGAATAGCGGCGGCCACCTTTTACAACTTTTGCTGTACGGTTGAGTGTCACCAGCTTTTCAATAAATTCTTTATCTTCTTCGCTTCTGCGGGAATCACGATCTCTGCCGCGTCCACCTCTGCGTTCACCGCCACGATTTTCGCGCATTCCGTTATCTCTAGTCTCTGCCGAAGCTTTGACCTCTCTGGCGTCTTTTTTTTCTGTAACCTGCTGTTCCATAATGACTCCTAGAATATGATCCCGGCTTTGCGGGTTCCATCAGCAAGGGCTTTAACGACACCATGATAAAGATAACCATT
>JBAYAJ010000228.1:0-3620 GCA_041669845.1 Treponema sp. | reverse complement strand
GTGGGATAAAAAAATACGTACTCCTTCATCAACGACATACGTATAGTCTGCCTGCATGGGAAACGTCAGAACCATCTGATCAACTTCGCTGTCGCAGTTTCCCCGGCACGCAGTTATTCTGTCTGCAAGCGGATTGAGCATTGCACAAACAGCTTTCGGATCATATGCATACGGCAGCGGATTTCTCGGACCGTGGTACAGCACGTCGCCGAGCAGTATAATTTCATCGCACTTCATTGCAGTAAAATAACTCAGAGCTTTTTCACACGCTGACGCACTTCCATGAATATCAGACATAATAAAGTACTTCATTTACTTACCTCAATTATTATTAATCATTTATTCAGTTCATACAGAATAATCGACGCAGCCTGTGCAACGTTCAGACTTTCCACCTGTGGCTCCTGAGCGTCCGAATTCATTCCGGCAAACGGAATGATGACAAGTGCGTCACAGTTTTTCCGTACTTCATCAGAAATGCCGTGCTCTTCATTCCCAAGTACAAGAAGAGCCGGTCTGTCTGCACAAATATTTTTGAGCTGTGAAACTGTTTTTTTTGCGGAAAGATCTGTACCTATCCGTACCATTTTTCCCTTCAGCGCTTCCATAAGACGGGGAATGGAATTGACTGAATAAATATTCACGTATTCCATACCGCCTTCTGCGACACGGTATGAACTTGTCGTAACCGACGACTGGGCCTCATCATTGGGAATTACTATATTCTTCATACCAAAAAATGCAGCGCTCCGTACAATAGCTCCCAGATTGTTTGCGTTACCTACCCGGTCGAGCACAAGTGCATTCTCTTTCTTCGCTATCCAGCTGTCCGTAATATCCGAATCGAGCGGTACAATCTCCGGTGCATAAATCATGGCAACTACACCCTGATGATGCACGCTCCCGCATAGTTTTTCAAGGTCTTCATTCCCGACCATATTGTAAATGCCGTGATTTTTTGACAGCCTTTTACAAAGCCCACCAAACAGAGGTGCTGTTTCTTTGGTAAAATACAAACGTCTGATAAGATCGCCGTGATTCTTTTCAAGCTTCTTTACGGTCGACAGTCCGCAAACTGCCAGTTCATTGTTCTGCGTATTCTTCATATACAGACAGTATAAAAACTTTATTACATATTGTCAGCAATTTTAATTATTGTCTGCGTAATATAATCGTGGGACTGATTCTTTCCTTCTTCCATAAGCCAGCTGAAAAGGCGCATTACACCGGTATACCCCTGAAGTTCAGGCTCCTGCCCGATGGTAAATCCGATGCCGCCTTCCTTTATAGCCTGCTTTATTTCGGGTAATTCGTCAAAAGCAAGAATAATGATCCTATTCCGCTGCAGTTCTTTTACTGCCTGGTAAGCTCCGGGCACGCCGCCTGCTACAACAAAAATACTGGTTATTTCGGGATGACTGATAAGAATGTCACGGGTCAGTTTATATGAATCTGTATTGTCGTCGAACGCTTCAACCGTATCGACAATATCGTATACAATATTGTGTTCTTTTAGTCCGGTCTTAAATCCTTTTATACGTTCGTTATGTCCCCGGATTTGAAACGAACCACTCACTATCAATATTTTCTGTTTCTCTTTAGTGATAAGAGAAAGCATACCGGCTGCCGTACGTCCGGCTTTTATATAATCTGTACCTACATAACATATTCTGCCGCTGTCCGGAATGTCAGTATTAACACTCACCACCGGTACACCACCATGAGTAATTGTATAAATTTCCTTCTGAATTTCAGGTACGTCGAGCGTTGTAAGACACATACCACTGTATCCGGCAACCGCCATTTTTTTTATAGCATCAATGTGAGTCTGCACATTAAAACCGCGCAGATGAATAATATCGACCGTAACACCATAATCTTTTAATTCGGATTCTGCACGTTTGAATCCATCAATAACTTTTTCAAAAAACGGATTTCCCAAATCAGGCAGCAGGCATCCGAATCGTATCTGCTGTTTGCGTGCAGCAAGAATTTTCCCTGCACGGTTCGGAATATACCCCATTCTGTCTGCAAGCTCCTGAACCTGCCGGGCAACATCAGGGTTAACGTCTTTTCTGTTATGAAGGACTCTGTCGACCGTTCCCCGGGACACACCGGCTGCGGATGCTATTTCTTTTATTGTTACTGCCATAGTTATTGATTACCATTAAAAAAACAGGACGTGGAGGAGGAGAAATCCACGTCCTGCAGAATCGTCATGCAATAACAGCAGGTGCGGTGTTATTACATATATGTACTAATGTCAGTGAAATACTGGTTAAGGCGTTATGCACTAACCGGTATTTCCTTAATCCTGAAAAGGATTTTCGTCGCAGTAGAGTTGTCCGGCAGGTTTGTTGTACGCAATGTCTTCCACACCGAGATAGCTGAAAATAGTATAGAGCGCTTTACCTGCATGACCGAAAGCAACAGCTCCGTGGTGCGGATAATGCTTTGTAATCAAAACATGACGGTAGAAACGTCCCATTTCCGGAATTGCAAATACCCCGATTCCTCCGAACGAGCGCGTTGCAACAGGCAGAACTTCGCCCTGTGCAATGTACGCCTGGAGTTTTGTATCGGCTGTAGACTGCAGACGGAAGAATGTAATTTCACCGGCGGCAATATCGCCCTCAAGAGTTCCGCGTGTAAAGTCAGGTTTGCTGTCTTTCGGTTCAAGCAGACGATGCTGGATGAGCTGATATTTTATAGCCGGCTTACTTGCAGGATTCAAGCGGCAGAAAGCTGTATTCCCGCAGTGGAAACCCATGAATGTGTCAGTGAGTTTATAATTATACGAAAACTTCCCTTTGATTTCGCTCTTGTACATATCACTCGGAACGGAATTGTTTATGTCGAGCAGTGTAACAGGTGCTCCCGTTACACAAGTCCCAATATATTCGCTGAGTGCCCCGTAAATATCTACTTCGCATGCAACCGGAATACCGCGGGTTGCAAGCCGGCTGTTTACATAGCACGGTTCGAATCCGAATTCTTTCGGGAAAGCCGGCCAGCATTTGTCCGCAAATACAACATATTTACGGCTTCCCTTATTCGCTTCTGCCCAGTCAAGGAGTGTAAGTTCGAATCGAGCCATACGGGGGAGCAGATCAGGAAACTGATTTCCACCTGCTCCAAGTTCATGTTCCATATCTTTGACGACATCAGGAATACGTTTATCGTCTTTGTGCGCCCGGTATGAAACGAGCAGATCAAGCTCGGAATTCTCCTGAATCTCGACACCAATGTCATACAATGCTTTTATAGGAGCGTTGCATGCAAAGAAATCCTGCGGACGCGGTCCGAATGTAATAAGTTTAAGACCTGCAAGACCAATAAGTGCACGTGCAACAGGAACGAAATCAGAAATCATTTTTGCAACGTCTTCTGCCGTTCCGACCGGATATTCAGGGATAACAGCTTTAAGATGGCGGAGACCAAGATTATACGAGCAGTTAAGCATACCGCAGTATGCATCGCCGCGGCCGTTTATAAGGTCATTCCCGTGTTCCTCTGCAGCAGAAGCATACATGACAGGACCGTCGAAATATCTGGCGATAAGTGTTTCTGGAGTTTCCGGGCCGAAGTTCCCGAGGAATACGCATAACGCGTTGCATCCT
>JBAYAJ010000227.1:0-3621 GCA_041669845.1 Treponema sp. | reverse complement strand
TGCTGTCGCGGCGGAAACATATAAACTGTTGAACAGGGCCCGTACTACCGGAATATTATTAATATCAGCACGTCCGAAAATAAGATGCTTCAGATTTTCGACAAAATGAGTTCCCGGTATAAGAGTGAAGGTTGTCTGTATCGCCGAATGCAGACGTGTAGAATTTACAATCAGAATGAGAAACGGAAAGAGTGAAAGAAATGCCAGAATAATAAGTACGATGTAACAGAGCGGCCTGCGGACTGCAAGCCTTCTGTTCTGGCTTTTGTATATATTTGCTGTTGTTTCCATTATATACGCTCCTTGTTTGCGTACTGTGCCATAGTAATTTTATAGACAACACCGCTGAGTATTGCCGTTACAATGAACGTAAGTACTGATATTGCACCGCCCATACCGTAGTTCTTGCTTGCAAGGTTTGCATTGAGATACATAATGATAGTCATTGCAGTACGGTTCGGATTTCCTGTTCCGTTTGTAAGAATTTGAGGTACATCGAACATCTGTATACCGCCGATGAGGCTCGTGATAAGTACGTAAACAAAAATAGGGAGCAGCATTGGTATAGTAATTTTGAAGAATATCTGCAGCGGAGAAGCTCCATCTATACGGGCAGCTTCAAACAGGCTGTTGTCTATTCCCATAATACCGGCCATAAGCATGATCGTTGTATTGCCGTACCACATAAGAAAGTTCATGACGGCTATGAGTGCACGTGTCCATCCAACCGAGGTGAAGAATCTTATATGTTCCGGGTACCATTTTAACGTGTTCGAAAACAGAATGTTTACAGGACCGTCCGGTGAGAACAACGTGAAAAAGAGCATGGAAAATGCCGCGGCCATGATCAGGTTCGGCATATAAATTACTGTTTTAAAGAACTGCTGCCATTTAAGATGGAGTTCCGTATTTGTAAACCATACGGAGAGCAGCAGGGAAATAAAAATCTGTGGTACAAAACCAATGATCCATACAAAGATAGTATTCCACGTATATCTGAGAATATCGCTCTGGAATACTTTTGTAAAATTTGCAAAACCGATGTAATTCGGCCCCACTGTCATAAGACCGACCCGGTAATTTTCAAAAAGACTGTTAAAAAAAGTCGAAATCAAAGGAATAAGTGAAAAAATGATATAAACGATAAAGAATGGAGCCAGAAAAAAATATCCCCACTTGTCATACCGAACTGTATGCTTTTTAATTGGCTTCGTTTTTGTAGTTTTTTGCATAACGTCCTCTTGTTTTATAAAATGAAAATTAAAAATTAGAAAACAGACTCAAGAAAGCGGCAGACCCGGAATAGAAGCCTGCCGCTTTCTTGAAGTTTTCTTAGTAAAGCTTATTTTGTGAGGTTTGGATAAAGTTCAAGAACAGCTGTGTAGAAGTTATTCCATGCTGTTGTTTCGTCGACTTTGCCATTATAGTAGTCGGCCATTGCAGCTTGAATTTTTTCAGCCATACCCTGGTCATACGGACCCATGTTTTTCTTGCTGATTGCTTTTGCTGAGTCAAGGAAAAGAGCAAGGTGATTCTGACCACCGAGGAATGCATTCTTGTAGCTGCCACCTGCGACAGTTTTCATGGCAACTTCATTGTTTGTAAAGTCGCCTGTCTTCTCGGAAATAGCAGTCATGGTTGTCTTGTCACATGTCAGTGTGTACATAACGTCATGAATGAGCTGGATGTTATCAGATCCTGCTGCACCGCAGATCCAGGTACCGCCCCAGCTGAATCCCTGAGGTCCCATGCAGAATGCCCAGTCACCGTAGCTTCCGTTTCCAACTGCATTCGGCCCGTCAGGATCATCTTTTGTCCAGCCGGCAAGGCAGAAGTCAATGAACCAGCCCGGTCCGAAATATCCGAATACTTTTCCATTTTTCTTTGCACCGTTGCCACTCTCTGCTGACCAGAGATTTGCTTTGTTGTTATAACCTTTGTCGGTGTACATCTTTGTCTGTGAAACCCAGTGTTTGATTGACGGATCAACATTGATTTTGTTGCCAACAACCCATGGTGATTTTACGTTGTCGGAGAAGACACGGAAAGAATCATCAAATCCTGAAAGCATAAAGTAACCGTTAGCTTTCATTTTAGCTGCAACAGCATCGAATTTGTCCCAGTCGGAAAGCATCGCCTGAACTTTTGTAGGATCATCGGTACCAAGTACCTGTTTTGCGAATGAGCGGCGGTAAATGAATCCACCCGGGCATGCCTGCCAGGAAACACCTTTCAGAACTTTCTTGGAATCAGTCATGACATCTTTTGTATATTTATACTGATTTGCAAGATCTGCATCTGTAAGTCCGATCGCCTTCTTTACATCAAGTGTGTATGGTGTGTCGACATACTTAAGGGCATAGTCTGCCTCTACAAGGAACATATCGACTTTGTCGTTTGCAGAAGCATTCTCCTGCTGAAGGAGCGCTTCGTCGAGTTTATTCTGATATGCATTGCCCTGGTTCGGTGTTATGATCCAGTTTACCTTTACATCTGCCGGAACTTTTCCTGCCGCTTCAAAGAAATCCTTGAAACGGGTCTGGAATTCTTCATTCCAGCAGTAAATGTTAAATACTTTTCCCTGTTTTGCTGCTTTTTTTGAGCGGGCGAAAACAGTTGTTGAGGTAACAAGAGCGACTGCTAATGCTACGACTGCTAATTTTTTCATACTTTTTCCTCCTGATCGGTTTGTATGAGTAAACCACGGTTCTACAACGTTGTAGTAAACTACAACGTTGTAGCATTATTATAAATCAAACCCCTGATTTGTCAAGTAAAAAAATTGACTTGTTTTTCTACACTTTTATAGATATAATTAGTATGTGTCATTATTGTATATTGTGGGTACGCCGATAGGAAATCTAAGTGATATTACTTTTCGTGCGCTTGAAACATTTAAAAACGCTGATATAATAGCATGTGAAGATACACGGCATACGCTTGAATTGTTGACACACTTTGGAATCCGTAAACCCCTTATTTCCTGCAGGGCACAAAATGAAGAAAAAGCTGCAGAAAAAATTATTGGGTTGATGAAAAACGGACAGAATGTTGCGTACGCAAGTGATGCGGGGACTCCGGGAATAAGCGATCCTGGGGCTGTACTTGCAGAACTTGTACGGAAAGCAGGATATACGGTTGTACCTGTTCCAGGGCCTTCTGCATTTGCAACGCTTGTAAGTGTCGCCGGATCTGGAGGTAAGACGCTGATTTTTGAGGGTTTTTTATCTCCGTCGCCGGGTAAACGCCGCAGACGCCTTCGGGAATTGATTGAAACCGGTAATGCATTTGTTCTGTATGAATCGCCGTTTAGAATTGTAAAGCTTTTGACGGATTTGGCCGATATTGCCAGCGATCGTCGTATGGTTATTGGCCGGGAATTGACCAAATTGCATGAAGAAATAATTGAGGGAACTGTTGCAGATATGCGTGATACTTTCGCTGCAAGGGATTCGATAAAGGGTGAATTTGCTGTTTTTGTTTCTGGAATAAAAAGGATTCAACTTTCTGATGAATCTACCGATAATTAAAAGGTAGAGGGGCAGGACGAAATGATGATAGATAAAATCGGAGGAATTAATCCTCTCAACAACGTAGAAAATACCCGCCGTGTCAACAGTA
>JBAYAJ010000226.1:0-3660 GCA_041669845.1 Treponema sp. | reverse complement strand
GAACCGCTTATGACTGTCTTCCGGCAAATGGTCCGCGACCAGCTGCAGGCTCAGAACGACCGCATAGACGGCAAACTTCCGGATACCCACGCCTACAACTGGAAGTATACGAAAAAAATCAATATTCCACAGCAAAAATAGAAGAACCATGTGTGTTATAAGCATCAGCAAACATTTCAGAACGAATAAAAACTTCGTATATATACTGTATGTTTATTTAAACAACGGAGTGCCTTTATTCAGTTTCAGTATGCCTTCGAGCGATTTTGATGCGGTTACTCTGCCGTCTTCGGCAATGAACACGGCAGACACACGGGTATGCAGGCCGGGAACCTCGATAAGGTCTGCACCGGAAATACGCCCCCTTTCAATTTTCTGAAGAAGCGCCATCCCCTTTTCTTCTCCAAGCACAAAAACACCCGTTGAAAGTGCGTCGGCCGCTATACTCGATTCACAGATTATTGTAGACGACAGCAGACCGGTACGGGCAGGATATCCTGTTTTCGTATCGAGTATGTGATGATACCGTATACCGTTCTGTATGAAAAAACGTTCGTATACACCACTTGTAACGACGGTTGAATTCGCAAGGGATATTATAAGCGCAGGATTCCCTTCCGGATCAGACGGGTCTTTAACGCCCACTTTCCACAGAGAGCCGTCTTTTTTCTTACCGAATACATAAATATTTCCCCCAAGGTCGATAACAGCCCGCTTCACATTTCTGGTTCTGAGAATCGTCGTAAGCTCGTCTGCAGCATACCCTTTAACTATTCCCCCAAGATCAAGCGCCATTCCGGGACGACGCAGCATGACTGTACCGCTCCCGTCCGCATTCTGAGTTAAAAGTACGTCATGCCAGTTTATGAGTCCGAGCGCAGTACTGATTTCCTGCTTAGAAGGTACTCGTGCATGATCGGTATTTATTCCCCATATTTTCACGAGGGGGCCGACAGTCGGGTCGAACGCACCGCTGGTAAGCGCTGCATAATTCAACGCCGTCCGTATGACATAAAATACACCGGCAGAAACAGCAACGGCGTGCTGCCCTGCGGCGGCATTGACTGCAGACACTTCTGACGTACCGATATTTACGCTGAAATCGTTTTCTATAGTATACAACCGGGTAAAAAGCTCTTTGTAAAGTTTTTCAGTACCGTCACTGTACGCGTTTACAGTACATACTGTTCCCATGACCATTTCAGTGTGCGGACCAGTCACCTGCGAACATGAAAGAACCGCAAAACCGACGGATAAAAAAAAGACGGATGCAGCCACTTTAAAAAAATGTTTCATACCGTGACTATACCAGAAAAATACAAAAAAAACCTGCCGGATAACCGGCAGGCTTTCATTTAAACTACGATATAAGACGTCTTACAGTAAAACAACTGCAGGTTTCTTTTGTCCGTAAAACCGGTTCTATTCAATATCCGGTTTATCGTCCTTTTCTTTTTCAGTAACTGCAATATGCAGTTCTTTAAGCTGATTTTCGTCCGCGAGTTCGCTCGGGCAGCCGTCCATAGGACACTGCGCAAGGTTGTTTTTGGGGAACGCAATAACTTCCTTAATAGAATCGGCATGGCACATAAGCATGAGGAGACGATCGAGTCCGGGAGCAATACCGCCGTGAGGAGGAGCGCCGTATCCGAATGCTTCCGTAAGGAAGCCGAACGCTTTTTTGGCGCGTTCTTCGCTGTAACCGACAATTCTGAAAATGCGTTTCTGCAGTTCCGGATCGTTGATACGCATTGAACCGGAAGCAATTTCGTAACCGTTCATGACAAGGTCGTACAAATCGCCTTTAACACTTTCAGGGTCTGACTCGAGCACAGGCCAGTACTGTTTCTGCGGCAGGGTGAACATATGATGCTCCGTTTCCCATTTATTTTCGTCCTCGTTCCATGCAAAATACGGAAAATCGACAATCCATGCAAAATGAAATTCATCAGGGTTTGCAAGATGAAGGTCTTTTCCCAGCTTTGAACGGACAGCACCCAGAGACCAGCATGCGACTCTGCGCTTTGCGTCTGCAACGACAAGAATGAGGTCTCCGGCTTTCGCTCCCAGAGTACCACATACGTCCCCATCTTTCCCTGTAAAGAACCTGCTGATGCCGCCTTCCAGTTTTCCGCCGGCATCTACTTTCATCCATGCAAGACCTTTTGCCTTGTACACTTTTGCAGTCTCTTCAAGTTCTTCAATCATTTTGCGGCTGTATTTTTCCGCAGCTCCCGGCACGACGAGAACACGGATACTTCCGGTACGCCGTCCCATTGAATTCGTTGATTCAAGGGCTGCTTTGAATGCGGTAAAATCGGAAATACCGGCAAGGAACGCACCGTCCTGCATTTTCAGACCGAAACGGAGATCCGGTTTATCAGTTCCGTACCAGTCGACCGCATCGTCATATGCAATACGTTCAAAATGTTCCGGGAGCTGATAATCGATCGTATTTTTAAAAATGTAATTCATAAGACCTTCTGTAGTCTCAAGAACTTCATCGCGGTTCGTAAAACTCATTTCAATATCAATCTGTGTAAACTCCGGTTGACGGTCGCCGCGGGCATCTTCGTCGCGGTAGCAGCGCGCGATCTGGAAATACTTATCGAAACCGGAAACCATAAGAAGCTGCTTATAAAGCTGCGGACTCTGCGGCAGTGAGTAAAATTTCCCCGGGTGTACACGTGACGGAACAACATAATCCCTGGCTCCCTCTGGAGTCGACTTAACGAACGTCGGTGTCTCTATCTCGTAAAACCCCTTGCCGGAAAGATAGTTGCGCGTTGCAAGCGTAACGGCGGAACGCAGTGCTATATTATGCTGCATCGGCGCACGACGTAAATCGAGATAGCGGTAACGCAGCCGGAGGTCTTCGTTCGGCAGAACAATCGTACCGTCCTTCTGACGGACTTCATCGATTGCAAACGGAAGCGGCTTCGACGTCGTAAATATTTCAATATCGTCGGCAATAACTTCAACTTCGCCGGTCGACATATCTTTGTTTATATCTTTATCCCCGCGGGCGGTAACTTTCCCTTGTACCGCGATACAGTATTCGCTTTTAAGAGATGCCGCTGTCTGCTTTACAGAGTCGCTTACATCTGCTCCCACAAGTACCTGCGTAATACCATAGCGGTCGCGCAGGCTTATAAAAAAAATACCGCCAAGGTCTCTTGTACGGTGAACCCATCCGTTAAGAACAACGGTTTTGCCAACATCACCCTTGCGGATATCACCGCAGGTGACAGTACGTTTGTTAGACTTCATAACCGTATATTTTAATGAAATACCACTCCTGTGTGAAGTAAGTATCAGTCATCAATTTCGGTGTTTTTTATGCCGAGTTCTTCCATCCGTTTCTGCCGTAAAACGGCACGGTTCGTAAAATGAATAATCGAGAAAAAACTCACCATAAAAACATACACGACAATCAACAGAATCGCACCCTTTGATCTGTTTAAATACATTGCAAGACAGACCGCAATGCACAGCATAAGCTGTATAAGAAGCAGCATCTCCATCGCCTGTTTTCTTGTATACCCTAAATTAAGCAGTTTATGATGCAGATGTGCACGGTCTGCGCTCATAATCGGACGGTGATCGCGTAAACGGCGCCATATAGCCGCAATCGTATCCATCATAGGGATGGATACAAGT
>JBAYAJ010000225.1:0-3662 GCA_041669845.1 Treponema sp. | reverse complement strand
GGCCGGGTAATCACATATTCTTTGTTTTCATCGTCGAAATAACCATACTGCATATTTTTCCTCCATAACATATGAATCATTCAATATTTACTACAATAATTTTTTCAATCGGCGTATTAAATATTTTTGCAAGAACAACAAATTCGTCCACGGTAGGAAGTGTTTCACCCCTCTGCCACTTGTAAACGGCCTGCGGGCTTTCAAAGTCGAACAGATGCTGCATCTCTTTTACCGAAAGGCCGGCATATTCACGCAGCCTTTTTATGTTTGCTCCCGTAGCCTTCGTATCTATAACAGGATATGCGTATTGTCTGGCCATACAAAACTCTTCCTCCTCCGGTGCTGGCAGTAAAATGAATTGTCGTTTTTATCAGCACTATAATTGTATTGTTGAAATACTATTATGTCGCGTCAGTTTTTGACAGGAAATTGTCGAATTTTGACTTTTCCCTGCCGTGAGGATAGTATGTGTACATGGATTACTTTCTTGAGCAGATTCATACAGATTCACGCATTCCGGCAAAAATATATGTCGATATGGCTGCGGAACGGCGGCACTATCCGCTCCATTTTCATGACAATCTTGAATTTGATCTTGTCCTTGAAGGTTCCATTTCCGGTATCTGCAATGGTATAACAAGAAAAATTCCAAGCGGAGACTTTTTTTTTGTAAACTCCGGAAACCTGCATGAAACGATATCGGACACAGCAAACCGCGTCAGAACCGTAACCGTACTGCTTTCCTATGATCTGCTTAAAAAATACTGTCCGGAAATCCAGCAGTATTCGTTCTGCATACCAGCCGGTTCAGAAGCGAGAAACAAAATACAGCTGCTGCTGCGTTCCATCGGCACATTGTTCAGGGAACATAAAAATTTCTATGAACTTGAAATTACGACGATTCTTGAATCAATCTGCCTTATTCTGCTGCGTGAATGCAGAATGGAAAAAACTGAAATAAATACGCCGCTGCATGATCAGAAAAGTCTTGCAAACATTAAGGCTGTACTGGCTTATATGGAAGCAAATTCTGCGGAAGGACTTTCGCTTGGTACTGTTGCATCGCAAATCCACATGGTTCCCTCTTGTTTTTCCCGGTTCTTCAAAAGAGTTACAAACGAAACTTTTTACACCTACCTCATAAGGCTGCGTACCTGCCGCGCATATCAGGAACTTATGAGCAGTGACAAGCCAATTACAGACATTGCACTTGATGCCGGATTTCTCAATGTAAAATCATTCATCAACTCTTTCAAAGCAGTCTACGGAGAAACACCGGCAAAATACCGCCATCAGCACAAACTGCAGTAAATACGGGCAATCACCAACCCCGACGCAAGCAGAGGGTATGGAGTTCTCTAAAGGTATTGCAGTCGGGATTTAATACCCTTCATACGCCCCAAGGGGCGGGGTATTAAACCCTCCGCACGAATAAAGACATTGTATCTCTTGACAAGTATGACCGGTACTATTAACTGCTGTATGCTGCCGTTATAACGTATAAACAGCAGCATACAGCATGGCAGAAAAACGCTGATTTCTGTTTACCAAAACGGCTCATAGTTTTACACTGACTGCACCATGAACATACACATTATTGAAATGCCGCTCGATTTCGGAGCGAGCAGACACGGTTCCGATATGGGACCTTCGGCTATACGGCTTGCCGGTATACGTTCAAAACTTGAATCACTCGGACATACGCTTGTCAAATACAATTCTCCGATTCAGATAAATCCTCAGGAATCTGAAGAAGTCGGAAATCCAAAGGCAAAGTATCTTAAACCGATTGTGAACGCCTGTACGGAACTTGCAAAAGAAGTAGATTCCTCTCTTTCTGCAGGTGAATTTCCGCTTGTACTCGGAGGTGATCACTCTATTGCACTCGGTACAATAGCCGGAGCAGCTTCAGCTGCACAGAAAGAGCATAAAAAACTCGGTATTCTCTATGTTGACGCACACGGCGACTTCAATACGACGGAAACAACGCCTTCGGGTAATATACATGGAGAATGCCTTTCCGCCTCGTGCGGACTTGGTCTGCCTGAACTTACCAACCTGTACTTTGACGGGCAGAAAGTTAATCCGCATAATATCTGTTTCGTAGGCGTCCGGGACCTTGACCCGGGGGAAAAGGTACTTATGCACGAGGCTGGTGTTACTGTATTCACCATGAGCGATATTGAACGCCAGGGATTCCCTGCAATTGTAAAACAGGTCATCCTCTTCTTTAAGACTCACTGCGACGTCATTCACGTTTCATTCGACATGGACGTTCTTGATCCGATGTTCGCGCCGGGAACAGGTATTCCGCTTCCGGCCGGTATGACAAACCGTGAAGCACTGCTTCTTATGGAGGAAATGAGTAACACCGGTATGATAAAATCAGCCGAAATCGTAGAAGTAAACCCGATTCTGGATGTACGGAATCAGACGGCTGTTCTTGCTGTAGAACTTGCTGCCCGGCTGCTTGGCGAAAAACTGTATTAAAGCACGCTGATAAACCTCTGCGGTTTTATCAGTATTTCCTTAAAGAAAAACTTGCCTCTATCACCTGTTTTTTATTACATTTGATGATAAACCGTTATAAGGTAATAAAATATCATCTTTCAGGAGATACAGGCAGTATATGGCTACTTATCAGTTCCAGACAGAAGTAAATCAACTTCTGAAACTTATTATTCATTCAATGTATTCGAACAAGGACATCTTCCTTCGAGAAATCGTTTCAAATGCATCGGACGCACTGGATAAACTAAAATATCTGACAGTTTCAGACGATGCATACAAATCAATAACGTTTACTCCGCGTATCGACATTACGTTCGACGATAAGGAAAACGTTCTTACGGTACAGGATACAGGTATTGGTATGACTGATCAGGATCTTACCGATAACCTCGGTACGATCGCACGTTCCGGTACAAAAGCGTTCATTGAAAAACTCAGCAGTGACAAGCAGAAAGACTCTTCTCTTATCGGCCAGTTTGGTGTCGGCTTCTACTCAGCTTTCATGGCTGCTAAAAAAATAGATGTTTATACGCGGAAAGCTGCTGATTCTGCCGGGAAAATCTGGCACTGGTCAAGCGACGGTACCAATTCATATGAAATTGAAGACATTGCGGCAGACAGCGATATGGCGAAAAAATACGGATTTGACAAACCTGAAGCAACAGGTTCCGCCGTTGAAATGCACCTGAACGATGACAGCAAGGAATATGCAAGCCGCTGGAAGATTGAAGAACTTATCAAAAAGTACAGTGACCATATTGCATTCCCGATTTATCTGCATTACACGGAAAATAAATACGATGATAAAGGAAAAGTAACAAACACAGAAAATAAAGTCGACCAGGTAAACAGTGCAAGTGCGCTCTGGAAACGTTCGAAGAGCGAACTTAAACCTGCTGATTACAACGAATTCTATAAAACACTCAGTCACGATTCTGATGATCCGCTCATGTACGTGCATACACATGCGGAAGGGACTCAGGAATACACAACACTGTTTTATGTTCCGCAGAAAGCTCCGTTCGACCTGTATCAGGCTGACTACAAAAGCGGTGTAAAGCTGTACGTTAAACGTGTTTTCATCACCGACGACGACCGTGAACTGCTGCCGGCATATCTCCGCTTCGTACGCGGTATCATAGACAGCGAAG
>JBAYAJ010000224.1:0-3690 GCA_041669845.1 Treponema sp. | reverse complement strand
TTATAGGCTGTAAAGGCATGCTGGGAACCGAAATTGCCCGGCAGTTTGCTCAGAACAACGTTCCGTTTATCGGAACCGACCGTGAAGTCGATATAACAGATCCTGCCGCACTTGAACAGTTTGTGCGGCAGCAGAAAGAACGCATTACGTGGATAGTAAACTGTTCCGCCTATACCGCTGTTGATAAAGCGGAAGACGACAGTGAACTTGCCGCAAAACTTAACGAAGACGGCCCGCGGAACATAGCATCAGTTGCAAAGAAAGCAGGTGCACGCCTAATCCACATTTCAACCGACTATGTGTTTGACGGCACGGGATGCGTTCCCTATACCGAAGACATGCCTATGGCGCCGCTCGGCGTGTACGGCGTAACAAAAGCTGCCGGAGAAAAGGCCGTACAGGACGTTTTGAAGGAAAACTTCTATATAATACGCACCGCATGGTTGTACGGCTGGGACGGGAAGAACTTCGTGTACACCATGGTAAAACTCATGAACAGTAAGGACTCGTTCACCGTCGTGCAGGATCAGCAGGGAACGCCCACGTTTGCAGGCGACCTTGCCCGTGCCGTGCGGAAGTTTATAGAACTGGGAGATAAAGGGACACCTGCGCCGTACGGCGTTTACCACTGTACTGACCTTGGGCAGACAAACTGGTACGAGTTTGCAGAGGAAATCCGGAAAGTCGGGACGGAAACGGGACTTATAACGCATGAATGTACCGTACATCCGTGTACGACGGCAGAATATCCAACGAAGGCAGTCCGGCCTGCATATTCTGTTCTGAGCAAGGACAAGATACAGCAGGCTCTGGGCATAACGCTGCCGCAGTGGCAGGAAAGCCTGCGGGTGTTCATACAGAGTCCGTTATACCGGAAAGAATAGTTCAGAACTACAAAAGCAGCCAGAGGGCTGCTTTTGTGCGTTTAAACCGGGATTATTCAGGCGACATGGACGACATCATCGTTGCGGTGCTGAAACTGGTTGAGAAATGGACAAGAACAGAAGGCAGGTGGTGATGCTGCTTTTTTTGTGTTATAATAAATAACAATGATACTATGTAGTTTTTTATATATCATCAGTTATGCGGGGAAGAGAGGATAATGGCATTAGTTAAATCTATAGATGTAGATTTTGCGGGTAATAAAAAAGAAGCGAAGGATCATCTTTTTTCTATTATGCAGAGTGAATCATTTTGTGGTAAAAAAGTTTTTAACTATATACGTATAGAAATGCTTTTTAGTTCGTTTCGAGATGATTTATCCTATATAATTGAATATCCCTATACTGATGCACATTATAGAGATTGTTACTATTGTTTTTATGCAGCCAAATTTGAAACATTGCCGAGAGAAACGATACGTGTACATGTTTTTAGCAGCTATATTACTTCTGTTGAAAGTCTTTTGACTGCTGATGAAAATTCTTTATATGGAAAGTATTATGGTTTCTTTATAATACGTCCGTTAGATCGTTTTCCACTTGGAAGATCTTTTCTTGCACCTCAGGTATTTTCCAATTGTAATTTTTTGTGTTGCCTTACCTGCGAGAGGGTATATCCTTGGAGTACGACTTCAGGTAAACGGTTTTCCACATGTGGCTCAGGATACAGAAACTCATACATGTGCGGAAAGCTCTTTATGGAGTCTGCTTAATTATTATGGTTCCAGATATAAAAATTACCAGCCTTTGCTGCCTTCTGAAATTCTTGAAAAATTAAATATCTTATCGGATCATAGACTTCTTCCGTCAAGAGGTCTGACTTCTGATGAACTTGCAATGGTACTGACTCGTGATGGACATAATTGTTTGATTTATACGAAATCAACACATTCTGATTTTTTCTCTATTTTCAGAATATATATTGAGTCCGGTATACCTTTGATAGTTATTCTGCAGAATAGTAAAATCGGTCATGCTGTCGTTGCTATAGGACACGAAGATATTATACCAGAATATTCAGCAACTACAGGCTGGCAGGATGTAGCTGATTTTTCACGAAAAATTGTTCTAATGGATGATAATATGATTCCCTACCAGATGGTTGATACAGATGCGCCGACAAAGCAGTATAAAGATCCGAATTTATCAAATATGCAGATTGTATCATTTATTGCTCCTCTTCAGAAACACATGTTTCTGGATGCCGGACAGGCATTTGATTTGGTAAAGATGATTTTTAATGATAAATATGTCGGTTTAAAAAAGAATAGTGAACAGTGGCAGACGCGCCTTTTATTGACAAGTGGACGGGCTTTTAAACATGCGGTCTTGCATGATAAAATAATTGATAGTAAAATAAAAAGTATTCTGATAAGAATTGCCTTGCCGAAATTTATCTGGATGTGTGAAATTTACAGGAAAGGAAGTTTACAAAAAGGGGTCTGCGAAGGTCTTCTTTTATTTGATTCGACTGGAAGTAATTCTTTATCATCGGTTATTTTATATTTTCTCGATGATAAAAATATTATAACTGACGGATCATCCTGGACAGGAATAAAAACGATGATACCATTCAGTATGGAAACATACAGGCATAATTTAAAGGGGGACTGGAATTCATGGAAAATTTAAATATTCAGACTGCTGAGTCGATTTTTGATTCAATACGCGGAAGCGGAAACGATGAAATATTTTCTTCTGCGGTTGTGGAGAAAACAAGAGCTGATTATTTTAAAGAGTGCGAAAAGAATGAACTAAAAGAAAAAATTCGTCGTACAAAAGCTTTTGAGGAAGCTGCAGGAATATATCTGACTTTCTAAAAGATCCGAAGCAAGACAGGAGTATATACCATGTACAATAAAGCAACAATTAATCAGGTTGCTGACGTAGTAAGGAAAATATTGGACTACAAAGATCCTCCTTATGACCCTGTAGATGCCGTGAATAAGTTGAACGGTATTATCGATAATGAAGTAGCTGATGTAGCAATTGATGCCTCAATTGAACGATGTAAGAAGAATGGAAAAGCATTTATTATACATTTAAATAAAGAGAAACCTTTTTTAAGGACACGTTTTTCTATAGCACATGAGCTGGGACATTTGTTTTTGCATATGGGATATCGTACACCCCGCTGGGAAAACACCGAAGAATGTTTTAAAGATTCTGTGTATTATCGCTATGAACGAATGCCTGGAACATATACGACCGAGGAATCTGAAGCCAATGAATTTGCAGCAGCTTTTTTAATGCCGATGGAAGAATTCAAAAAAGCTGTATATGATAATACGAGTGATGGAATCGTAGATTTTCTAAAAGTTGCAGAAAAATTTGAAGTTTCAACAGAAGCAGCATTAAACAGAGCAAGATTTTCCGGAATAACAGGCTGAAAGTTTTGAGTGAAAAAGAAAATAAAGCACAATTAGAGAATATTCTTACTCAATTAACACAAGAGAAAAATGCCAAACAGGAAGATATAAATAAGGACTATGAAGGAGTATATATCTTCTTATCTTTTGACCTGGCAAATTCGACAGCATTTAAATCATGGGTCCGTACCAGCCGAGCGCATATTCGAATGAAATATATGAAGGACCATAGATAGCTGCGGACAGTGTATATGGAGGGGCGGCCGGGTCAGTTTCGAAAAGTCCCCGCCGCAGTCAAGCAGCGTGAACGTGCCCATCACGTTCGTTTTGATGAACGTCTCCGGTCCCAGTATGGACCGGTCCACGTGGTTTTCCGCTGC
>JBAYAJ010000223.1:0-3733 GCA_041669845.1 Treponema sp. | reverse complement strand
CAGGATTTGCGGTTTACGAAAAACGACAGATTACGCTGTATGTGCTGGACGGCAGCATGCAGAAGACTCTGTCTGTCTGATGCTGATCGTCCGGAGCGCAGGAGCTGCCCCGGTTTACGTTTATTCAGTGAACAGAGGGGTGGACAGATAACGGTCTGCCGAGTCCGGTAAAAGTACGACAATTGTTTTGCCTTTAAATTCCGGGCGTCTGGCAAGTTCAAGTCCTGCCCACAATGCTGCACCTGAAGAAATGCCGACAAGAACACCTTCCGTTTTCCCCAGATCTTTTGCCGTCGTAAATGAATCATCATTCTGTACAGCTATGATTTCGTTGTAGATTTTTGTGTCGAGCGTTTCCGGAATAAAGTTCGCACCTATCCCCTGAATTTTATGCGGTCCGGCATGTCCCTGTGAAAGAAGCGGGGACGAAGCCGGTTCTACGGCAAAGATTTTTACATCTTTGTTTTTTTCACGCAGATATTTTCCGACTCCCGAAAGAGTTCCACCTGTACCGACTCCGGCAACGAATGCATCAACATGTCCGTCCGTATCTTCCCAGATTTCCGGTCCTGTTGTTTCAAAATGTGTCTTCGGATTTACAGGATTTGAAAACTGTCCGGGAATGAAGCTGTGAGGAGTTGTTTTTGCAAGTTCCTCTGCCTTATCAACGGCGCCTTTCATTCCAAGCGAACCGTCCGTAAGAACAATTTCTGCTCCGTATGCTTTGAGCAGATTCCTGCGTTCTACAGACATTGTTTCAGGCATCGTCAATATAATCCTGAGACCATAGCTTGCACAGGTAGATGCAAGTCCTATGCCGGTATTTCCGCTTGTCGGTTCAATAATGACAGAATCTTTTGTCACCTTTCCGTTTTTTATTGCATCGTCAATCATTGCTTTACCGATACGGTCTTTTACGCTGCCTGCAGGATTAAAGTATTCAAGCTTTACAAGAATACGTGCCTGAAGCCCCAGTTTTTTTTCGGTATTCGAGATTTCCATCAGCGGTGTATGGCCGACAAGATCTGTAACTTTTTTTGCGATTTTCTCTGACATTAAAATGCCTCCAGTAAAAGTATTTTCCTAAATACCTATTGATTAAGTATGTATTTATTGTAGCAAAAACCTACTAACTTTGTCAAGTATTCTGCATGCAGAAAAATAAGTTCAGATACTATAGTCGAGTGTTTCGGGATTAGCCGTAAGCTGATCCAGTGTAATGCCATTTAGATAATCGTTCACTGTTTTTTCGAGACCTTCCCAGAGTTTAATAGTAGGACAGAATTGACTTCGTTTGCATTTTGCCGCATTCGGTTCAAGACAGGCGACAGGTGCCAGATCACCTTCGGTAATTTTGAGAATTTCTCCTACCGTATATTGTGAAGGTTCACGGACAAGTTTATAGCCACCCTGCGGTCCCCGTACACTTTGAAGAAGTCCATATTTACTCAGGAGTGAAGTAATTTGTTCAAGGTATTTAATTGATATATCCTGACGATCGGAGATATCTTTAAGAGGTATAAAAGCATCCTGTTTGTGCTGGGCGAGATCAATCATAAAACGAAGTGCATATCTTCCGCGTGTCGAGATTTTCATATTTTCCTACCTAAATAATAATATATAGTATTAGTAGGAATTTGTCCAGTTTTTAGAATCTGACAAAAGAAAGGAGTAATGATAGTATCAGCAGCATGAATACCGTCATTATTCAGCCGCCTCTTGTGCAGCTCAATACACCGTATCCGGCAGGGGCGTACCTGTCAGCGTTTTTCCGCAGAATATATAAGGAACGTGCTGTTTCCGGTACTATCGTCTGGTATGATTTAAGCGAAGCTCTTTTTTATGAAATTTTCTGCAGAGAAGGACTGCAGCGGCTGTTTACGGAAAGTGAAGACAATGCACTTAGAATAGCAGCCGATGCTGAACGCAGGGGAGACGACAATACTGCCTTTCAGCTGCGGAGGTATGTGTCCGATGGTATTTTATGGGGTGAGTGGATAGACCGGATTATTGCAGCAGTAAGCAGCGGGACAGAATTTTCGGGGCGTGAATTCGTACATGAATTTGTACGTTCCGCTCATGTACCGCGCGGAATGCGTATGGAACAGTATTTATCCGCGTTAAACAGAGAACCGTCAGTCGATGACGCGGAAGTTCTTGCAGGTCTGGCGCTTGCCGATATTGCAGATTATATTTCGGCTGTATATGATAATAATTTTGAGCTTGTCCGGTATGCAAAATCTCTGGCGGCGGGCATATGTGATTTCAGCAGTGTCGAACGTGCACTTGCTTCACCGGTACTTACGACTTTTTATGAGCCGCTCCTTAAGAAAATAACTGCAGTCATACAAGGTCCGGTTCTGTTCTGCATTTCGGTACCGTTTCCGGGAACACTGGCTGCAGCGCTTTTTACTGCACAGTACGTAAAACACCGGTATGGTACGGATGCGGTTGTTGCACTCGGTGGCGGGTATGTGAATACCGAACTGCGGAATATGCATGAGGTACAGCTGTTTAAGTATGTCGATTTCATAAGCTATGACCGCGGGTACGGCAGTTTTCTTGCCCTGCTTGACGCAGCAGGAGAGCGGCCTGTCAGAGATGCACTGGATGGCCGGACGTTTTATAAAGTGCGGTACATGCACGGCGGTATAATTATTAATCCGTCGGGAATGGAAGCGGACACAGTCTGTGCCGGAAGTAATGCATACTCATCATCCTGTAAAGAGGAGGATACAACTGTTAAATACGTACAAGCAGAGAACGAACTTACAAAGAAACTTGTCCCGAATTATTCTGACATTGATTTTTCCCGCTATCTGCATCTTGCGGATACAGCCAATCCGATGCAGCGTATCTGGAACGACGGTACATGGATGAAAGTGTATCTGGCGTACGGCTGCTACTGGCACCGGTGTGCGTTCTGCGATACGACACTCGAGTATGTACGCGGTTATCTGATGGCCGATATAGAGCATTTGTTTAAAGGTCTTTGTGAGCAGGCAGCGAAGACGGGTGTTTACGGCCTGCATTTTGTGGACGAAGCGTGTCCTCCGTCGGCACTGCAGCATTTTTCCCTGTTGAACTGCCGGAAAAACAATGGTCCCCGTTTTACATACTGGGGAAATATCCGCTTTGAAAAAACATTTACACGTGATCTGACCGATTTACTTTCATACGGAGGTATGACGGGAGTTTCAGCGGGTATTGAAATTGCAACAGGCAGCGGGCTTTCAGCGGTTAATAAAGGAACCGACATGAAACATATTGTGAGCGCATGCTGTGCATTTAAAGAAGCCGGTATTCTTGTTCACAGCTATATGATTTACGGTTTCTGGAATCAGAGCGAACAGGATCTGATAGATTCAATGGAAACGCTGCGCCAGCTTTTTGCTGCAGGGCTGATTGATTCGGCTTTCTGGCATAAATTTACGCTTACACGGCATTCGACGGTGTACCGTGAATGGGAGCAGGGGAAACATCCTGATCTTCATCCGCTGCCTGACAGTGCGGACTCGTTTGCGGAAAACGACGTACGGTTTGAAGGTGAGAAAAAAAGTGAACGCTATGCGGATGGATTGAACTCGTCGCTCGAGAGCTGGATGAACGGCAGAAAAATTACCGTACCTGCAGTCAGCTGGTTTCCGTTCAGAATGCCGGAGCCGGCGGTTAAAAAGAATTTCATCGATTCGCTTATTAAAGAATATGAAAAAACACGGGATGAATCGTTCTG
>JBAYAJ010000222.1:0-3753 GCA_041669845.1 Treponema sp. | reverse complement strand
TACATCGACGGATTTATCTGCCGCTGCGTATGACGGCAGCTATATCTATGTCGGCGGCCAGTCACTCGAAAATACGGAAGCTGGAAAATATGCGTATGTACGTGCCATAAAATTTACAGGTAACAAACCGGATACGTCTTCGGCAGCAATTGAACTTCATCTTCCCGGATATTTTACGACGGACATTGCAGCAGCCGGAAATCTGGTATATGTTACCACAGGCACGGAAAATTCAGAAGGTACGCTTGGAGCAGGACTTTTTGTTTTCACGTTCGACGGAACAGCTTTTAAACAAGTTGCGCAAGCGGATCTTCCCGATGCCCGTTCGGTTGCAGTAAAGTCGGGAAAAATAGCCGTATTTGAAGCTGCCTCCAGCATCCATAATGCGGAAAGTACCGTATATTTCTATACGTACTCAGATGGATCGCTCAGTGAACATTATACTGCTGTTGAAGCAGATGTACTTGATGAATCAAAGGCCGGTATAGAGTTTATCGGATCATATCTGATGCTTGCTGCAAACAGAAGTGGTGTAAGAATATTCACTACGAATGACACACCGGTACTGTCACAAACGGTTCCGGCTCCGTCTCTGAAGACACTGTCACCAGATCTGCAGCCTTCCAATGCGGTATCATCAGGGGTTGCAAACAGTAAAACAATCTATTTCATCTCAAACGGAGAAGCAGGTTTGTGGGTGGGAGATGCAGATTCTATTACTTCTACAACAGACGGTATTTCAGGAAGCATACGTTTTTCAAACGGCATATCGGTTAATGATGTTGCTGCAAAAAACAGCATTGTTGTTGCAGCTGCGGGAACAGGAGGCATAAAGATACTCGAACTTGCATCTCCGTCTGCCCGCTGAAAGCTTGTATATGCTGAACTTCCGGTTGATCTTGAACAGAGGGAGTCTCATGTGTACACTGCATAAAGGGGAATGCAGGTGATAAAAACAGCACAGAGTCTATCCGGTGAATTCTTACCGCAGCCGGAGTCCGATTCCAAAATGGTTATGAGATCTGTTCTTCTTTTTCCTCGTTTTCAGGATACTTCGGAACTGGATCAGGTGCGGAGTATGTTTGATTCAGCTTATACAAAAATACAACCGCATATTACACTTGTTTTCCCCTTTTCATCCTTTTACAGTGCAGAAAAAATACGGACGGAAGTTATATCAGGTACGAAAGGAATTGCTCCGTTCAATATTACACTGACAGATGTTGTAGTGAAAGATTCTTTCCTGTTTATGCTTCCTTCAGAAGGGAAAGATTCTGTTAAAGCGCTTTTTCACGCCCTCTATACAGGACTGTTTCATCCTTTTCTGCCTTCTGTTCTTGAACAGGAAGAATTTATACCGCATATGACAATCGGCACGTGTTCCAGGGAAACGGCTCAGGGGAGGCTTTCTGCTGCAAAGGCTGTGCTTGGAAAATACAGCGCGTTTATTGACACTGTAACCGTTGAAATAATCGGAGACGACAGTGAGTCTATAATAGAATCGGAAATTCCGCTTCTTGGATAATAATATACCGCACAGGAGGTAATCTGTATGATGCTTTTCAGGAACTTTACTGCAAGAGACTGGCTTTTGTTTTCCGGTAATGCGATTATGTTTGTAACGAGCCTGCTGTATATTGCGTGGTGGGTTCTGGTTTTCCGCCCTGGGGCGGCTGTTTCCCGTTTTATTTCAGCAGCACTTCTTATACCGGCTTTTATAACGGGTATTGCGGCAATAGTATTGTTTGTTATGGGGGTACAGATTCCTGCCTGTGTTCATCCCCGTGTACCGGCAGGAATAATTTTTACTGCGGCACTACTGCTGTACGGAATCCTGCTTGCTGTAAGTATATACGTTTTTCACCGGCCTGTTACGTCAGAACTGTTTATTATGATTTTGTGGGCAGCCGGTGAACTGTGTGCACTCTCTGCTCTGTACGCGGCAGGCAGGTTCGGAAGACCTGAGGTTATTCTTCTTCTGCTTCTTGTTCTGGCTGCCACGGCTGCCGGTTTTATCTGCTATTTACAGTATTATAAACTTTCAGGTACTGCTTCGTTCGTCGACGGACTTATCCCGCTTATATCGGATGCGTCAGTTATTGTCGCATTTTTTGTACTGCATGCCTTTGCATGATCTGATGATGCCTGATTCCGGAGAATACCATTAAGAATAATATCAAGTGCACAATCGACAGCTTCGCCGGTCTTAAGCCTGTTTTCTGCAAGAAATTCATAGTCGGTAAACATACTGCTTATTTCCTGAATCATTTTAGTCAGTACGGGCAGGGAAACGCCTGGCCGTATAAGCTGTTCGCGTATCCCCTGCCTTCCGATTTTTTTGACTGCGTCAGTTTTGAACTGCATAAGTTCTTCTATTTTTTTCCACTGTTCCGGATAGAACTGTTTTACTTCGTTAAGTAAATCTACCGTGAGGGGATATGTGTGTACCGAGTGAATAACGCCTCTGATTTTTTCGAGTAGGTCAGTATCTTTTTTCATGGCAGCGGCAACACATTCCCTGTCGCTTGTAACGCTTGATTCTATATAACACCTGATAATATCGTCCTTGCCAGAAAAATACTGATAAATTGTTTTTTTGCTTATTTTAAGAGCTGCCGCAATTTCGTCAATGGTAAATTTTCTGATTCCGTATTGTTTTATCAGTACAGCTGCTTCATTCAGTATAGCATCACGCATTTATATCCTCCGTTTTCCAGTACATTTCAAAGTACACATAAGCACCATTCCTGTTATACCTGCGCAGAATGCTGGAATGCATGCCGCTTTGCTCGAAAAGTTCCAGATAAAACCGGTGACTGCTGCACCGGCAAAACTTCCAAGATACTGCAGTGCGTTAAATATACCGTTTCCTGTTCCGCGTAACTCATCGGGAACGACTCGGTTTACTTCCGATGCCGTTACTGTGGCAATTGAAGCATATGATCCGAAAAACACTGCCGTTCCCGCACCAAGAAACAGGAGTGAACTTTTATGTATAAACAATAGTATACCTGTTGAAGAAATAAGAAAAGCGCTGGTAAGAACGTTTCTGCCTGATCCTCTGCCTGTAATACGCACGGCTGTTTTCATGGCAAAAAAAGCGCACGCAATTGCCGGGACAAAAACAATCCACATGGTTGTTTCAGGCAGGATGGCAGTAAGCCAGACCGGTACTGCAAAGAATACGGACATCATCATAAAATTATTAAGAAACGCACTCAGACAGATTTTCATGAAATTTCCGTTTCTCAAAAGTTTTGCTTCAGTACCGGTTACCTCAGGTTCTGTATTTACGGGCTTTCCCGTATCGGGAATAAAGAAGAGAATGTACAGCGCGTTAAGGCTGATGGCAGCCGCACAGACAAGAAAAATCTGGTTTACCGCAAGTACATTCCGCAGCAGAGGTCCCAGAATAAAAGCCGCAGCAGCTCCCGATGAGACCATCAGGCTTAAGATACCCATAGCCTTTGTGCGGTGGGGTTCCGGTGCAAGACCTGCAGCCCACGCATAACCGACTCCGATAACAGCTCCGCTTCCCTGCAGTGCCCGTGCAAGGATCAGCATCGTAATACTTTGTGCCCGCCACGCAAGGATTAAACCAGCGACAGTCAGTGCAAGGCCTGAAAGCAGGACGCATTTTCTGCCGTACCTGTCGCTGAGCATGCCGAACGGTGTCTGGAGAAAAGCCTGCATCAGGCCGAATATTCCGAGTGTCAGTCCTGCGGCAAACGGCGTATATCCGGGCAGCGTTCT
>JBAYAJ010000221.1:0-3764 GCA_041669845.1 Treponema sp. | reverse complement strand
TTGAAACATCGGATCACAAATTCATTTGCTGAGGGAATAAACAGTGTAATTCAGTTGATAAAATCTACAGCTCGTGGTTTCAGGAACTTTGAAAACTATCGAATGGCTATACTTTTCTTTTGTGGAGGGTTAAATGTGTATCCACAAGAATCCCGGTAGAGCCTAGACTTTAATGCATAGATGGCTGCCATCTATGCCAGCGCATCATTACTCGACATGATGTTACAACGAAGATTATAGCAGAAGCAGAAAAGACCACAGCCCGCAGAATCTTGCCGTCTTGCGAAAAATTGCACTGAATCTTTTTAAAAACGCTCCAAACCCGACTGGCAAACCAAACTTTTTTCTTCACAAAAAACAGATTATCTGTATGTTGTTAGCGGACGGTGAAAATCGCCAATATGTGAACACAAGAAACAGCCAAATATAGAACGTTCAAAAAAGCCATTACTATTATTCCTTATAAATCCTAAACTGAAAAAACCAAACATCCCAGAAACAGAATGTATATGAAAAACAGTAATGACCCGTACACTATAATAACACAAGCATTGGAAGAAATGAAGATTGAAAGCGGAAGCAGGTTCTCAGTTCAGCAAGGTGAACCTTGCTGAACTGAGCAGAAGAACCGGAATATTAAGGGCGAAGATCAGAAGATTTCAGGGAAACGGCTTCAAGGACTTACCGCACGGACTGAGCGGAAGAAAAGCAGAACAGACGGTCCTCACGCATTATTCGGGAATCATCGACAAGCTGCTTGCAGGCGGAGTCAAGAACTCTGAAGTCATCTATGAACGACTGAAGAATGAGGGCTACAGCGCAAGCATCGGTCCGGTCAAAAGATATATAAAGGACCATGCATATCTTATCCCCGCACAACGGACTCTTCCTCAGCCGCAGGGAAACAGAGGAAGACGCTACTTCACGGAACCCGGCGAAGCGTTCCAGATGGACTGGGGATTCACCGACGTGCTGGACTACTCCGGCACACTGAACAGAGCCACGTGCTTTGCAATGATATGCCACCACTGCGGCAAAAGGTACATAGAGTTCTTCCCGAATGCGAAGCAGGAGAACCTGTTCATAGGAATGCTCCATGGCTTTCGGCTATGAGTGCTGCATGAAGAAATACAAAACGTATTTCATAAAGATGTCGGAACTGAACGATCTGTTTACGACAGCGCGGAAATACGAAAAGACAGGGACTGCGATAAGCAGTCTTGTAAAACCTTCATATCTGATAATCGACGAGGTTGGACACTGTGTATTAAGATAGAGAAAATACACGCTTGTTTTTTGACCTGATAGACAGACGCTATAACAAGGAGGGAAGCTACAACATGGTGTTCACAAGCAACAAGCAGCCTGCAACATGGAAGTTCAATTTCAACGAGGATGACTTGCTGCTCTGCGCTTTGGACAGAATATTTGATGATGCGCTTATTTTCAATTTCAAAGGAGAAAGTCACAGCGGTAAGAACTGTGAGACCGTTGCACTAACTACGGTTAGAGACAACACCAATGGCTCCACTGAGAAACCGGTAATTTAACAGCATTATTTGTTCTGGGATGTTTGGTCATTTTAGTTGTTCCAGAATTGGTTTTTCTTGCTGTTCTAAATTTGGCTAATTTCACCGTCCGCGAACACTGTGTGATGACGATTACTTAAAAACTATGCTGCAAATATTATAATACGTTTGCACTGAGAAGTTTCATTTGATATCTTGACCAAGCCGATGTTTTCTGATAATATTGAATACAGTAGTTTATGTATTGCCCGGATGGTGGAATTGGTAGACACGCTAGCTTCAGGTGCTAGTGAACATCGTTCATGGGAGTTCAAGTCTCCCTTCGGGCAAATAAAATTCTTTTCTAAATATTTATAATACGAACATTTAGAAAGTTTTTTCACTTGATTATCCCGTGTTTTTTATTTCCTTACATCACAACGATTTAGCAAAAAATCCTTCCATACATTTACTTCCAGTTTAGTTTTTAGGAGTTTAACTGTATGTCAGGTTTCCGCTGTTTTCCACAATAAAGCCGGAAGAGCCTTATTTTTTAACGGATAAAACATACGACATACAATACAAATTAATACCGTCGACAAAGGTTGTGAAATTTAAGGATGTTCAGGAAATGGATAAATACAGTGAAGAATGGGATAACGAATAAAATGAAAAAAATATTATGGATAATTGCTTTCCTATTAGAAGGATTGTGTATATTCTCTCAAACGGTTACTCTGCCTAGAAAAGAGTATGAACCGGAAAACCTTGATCCCGAGTATACTCGCGATATTGCTTCAAATTTTATTAATGGGGAACCGAAACCATAATGTTACTATTATGCAGATACGGTTGAACGTTTTTTGGCAGGAATGGAAGTTATGGATGATGAAACATACCAGAAAATAAAAGGATGTTGGATATTGAATGGAACACCAGAACGAAAGGAATCTCTACCTTATTTTGATTATGGTTCAAATGAAATTACAATAGAACAGAAAAAGGAGTATCCTGTTGGTAAATTGAAAGGCTCAGCCTATGTTCCTGAAGAAGATGATATACCTAAAGATCCGGTATATTACAAAGTAGAAAAGAATGTTCCTGTAATATGTGCTCCTGGAAGACCCTGCATATTGTATCAAAATAAAACAAATGATATTTATTATAAAACTTCATGGAGAGGAGTTTTAAAAAAGTTAGTTTTTACAGACAGTGGTATATATCTTTATCATTTAAAATATAACCAATGGGAGCTTGATACCTTATCTAAAAATGGTAAATATTGGTATATAGAAAAATAAAACCAAGAATGGCTAACAACCGCTTGAACCGCGACAACACCTTTGTCACGTTTTGTGCCGTTCGCTGCGCTCTCTCAAGCACAAATTGCGCCAATCGCTCCGCGACCGGTGTTGCGGGTTAAGCGAATGATATGGTGAGCCAATTGTCAATATAAAAGAACAAAAAAAGAACAGAATCCGGTACTGACCACTATGATATCCGAGCATAAACCCTGCGGTTTGCTAAAGGTCGATGATCCGCCGTAAAAACCCTTTTTCTATGTTATCTGGAATCAGCTTTCTTTTTAGAGAAGCTGTCCTGAATTTGCTTTCTAAGATGGTTTATCTATATACTGCTTTCCCGGAGCCTCTGTTCTTTTCTATATAAAACTTATTAATGGATGTATGAGGTCATGCAGTATGACCTGTCATACATCGCTTCGTTTGCATATAGAAAAATCATACGCTGCCGTTTTGCGGCATGTGCATCATGCCCCATGCAAAACATGCAAGTTCACGTGCGCCGGCTGCAGCAGCTTTGTTGCAGTGCAGGCCACGCCGTTCAAGATGATTCATTTTCATCCTGATACGTGCTCCGGCCTTGTCCGCATAATTTATTACTTCAGAGGGAGCACCTTCCTGCCTTGAGAGAATCCGCTTCGACTTATGTCCGTGAGGAGCCGAACGTTTTATGGATTTTGCTGCTTCTATCAGAAGTGTCCGTAAATATATGTTTCCCTGTTTTGTTATTCCCGAGTCCCTGTTCGTCAGACCGCTTGAATGCCTGCCGGGACATAAGCCGGTATAGCTGACAAAATCTTTCGCAGCCCTGAAACGGTTGAAGTCACCGACCTCTGCAACGAGAGAGACCGCAGTAACCGTGTCAATTCCGCAGATACATTTGAGCCTGCTTACGCCGTCCCTGATTTCCCCGTCGTCTTCGAGTTCCTTTAATTTTTTATCGAGCTGAGCCAGA
>JBAYAJ010000220.1:0-3767 GCA_041669845.1 Treponema sp. | reverse complement strand
TGAACATCGAGCAGCGGGTTACTCATAAAAAACTCCTTACTATCATGTACTGAAAAGTTGAATAAACTATGTAAATACTAGGTATTTCCTGTATCTTCAATATATATATATTACCGTAAAAAATCAATAACATAAAGGGATGACAGAAAGAAAGAAGCAGGTGACACCTGCTGCAGTGCAGCATATTCAACATGAAGTACTTCAGCTCATTAATGACATCTCTAAAAAATTCAGTTTTTAGAGATGTCATTAATGATGTTCTTTTTTCTTGACAGATAGCAATGGTGAATTTATACTTTTTCTGATCGATCGCAAATGAGAGTGATAAGGAGGCATGATAAAAACATATACCAGCAAGCGGTAAACACTATTCGCAGCCTGCGCAATCAGCTTTAAGTCTGACATGCCTCTGACTTCTTACAGGTGCACGGCACCGGACAGAAGTAATAAAATCCTTGACATACTATTTAATGGCCTTAAAGACCGGACAGGAGCTGTGTATGAAAAAATTACTTTTCTTGTTGTTTCTGATTACGATACCATCGGCAACAGTCAGTATTGCGGCGCAGAACTCAGCACTTTCTGATGAGACTCTGACACAGGTTTCTACAATACAGGCGCTCACAGCCGGTGATTATGAAGGGGTTATGACAGTCGGTTCTCTGCTTTCGTACGGAGATACTGGACTTGGAACGTTTGATAACCTGAACGGCGAAATGATTGTTCTGGACGGAGTCTGTTATCAGGCTGAATCCGATGGAAAGGTCATAAAAGCCGGAGCAGATGTAACCGTTCCTTTCGCATGCGTTACAAAATTCAACAGCGATTTTACTGAAACCTTTGAGAATGTACCAGATATAACGGCTTTGAAAAACAGGTTGAGTGCGGAAATCGGAAAGTACAGCGGAAATACATTTTATGTATGCAGAATCGAAGGAACGTTCAACAAGGTATATGTACGTTCCGAATATGCACAAAAAAAACCGTTCCGCACACTTGATCAAGTCATGAAAACCGACCAGACGGAATTCACATACAATTCTATTGCCGGTACACTTGTCTGCGTTTACTGTCCTGCTTATGCTGCAGGAATAAACGCCGCAGGGTGGCACATTCATTTTATTTCCGCTGATAAAACAAAAGGCGGTCACGTCCTTGATATTTCTTTTGCTTCAGCAAAAGCCTCTTTTGACAAAACTGATAATTTCACAATGATTCTTCCGGATACCGAATCATTCAACAGTCTGAATTTGACGGAAGTTTCAAAAGAAGCAGTCAGAAAAGTTGAACAGGGTCAGTAAAAAGGTATCGGCGGGTATTAAATCCCGGCTGCAAAACCTTTAGGGAACTCCATATCCCGGCGTCTGCGCCGGGGGTGGTGATTACTGCTGAAAACTGATTTTTTTCAGAAAGAGGTTTCTATGAGTAAGAAGAATTGTCTGCACAGCCTTGGTTTTCAATATATTCTGGAAATTTCCATCCTTATTATATTTGTCTGCATTACGTTATCAACGCTTATTTATAACTACGTCAGAAAATCTGATGTAGCACAAATTACCGGTAGTATGGCAAAACGGTCCGGAGACATCGGTAAACTGGTCGATTATGAAATCAACAGTTATATACAGCATGTGGAAGACATTGCACAGCGCCCGGAAATACAGAGCATGGATTTTACACAGCAGCGTCCCGTGCTGATTGCGGAAGCAAAACGCATCGGATTTGAGCGCTTCCAGGTCGGCGATTTGAACGGCGACGTAATAAGCACGACAGGCGAAAGAGCAAATGCTGCGGACAGGCCGTTTTATAAGCAGGCGCTTGCCGGAAAGTCGAATATCTCGGACGTATTATATGCCCGTATAGATTTAAAAATGGTAATTGTCGTAAGCTGCCCTATTTATAATAATGAAGGAAAAATTGCCGGTGTTCTGTCCGGCGTAACATCCGCACGGAAATTAAACGATATACTTTCTTCCGTCCGGCTTGATTATGAAGGCAGTTCGTTTATTATTAATAAAACCGGTCAGAAAATGGCCGGAATAGATTATACTAAAGCAACAGTTCTTGATAATGATCTTGAGAAAAAGGATACGGCGTCACTTTCGGGACTTATTACAGCAGAAAAGCAGATGATTGCAGAAAAAGAAGGACTCTGTACTTTTGAAAATAATAATAAAATGTATTATCTGACATTCACCGGCATAAATCACGGAGAGTGGATACTGGGCATCTATCAGAATAAAAAAGAAGCGCTTGGTTCATTATCAAAACTGTTTTCAACTATTAAGCTGCTTACTATATGTTTTATCATAATCGGCATTATTGCCGGATTTTTACCGGAAAAACAGCTCAAGCCGCTTGAGTCTCTGGGAACCAGCATCACCGGAATCGCATCGGGAAATGCGGACCTGACAAAGCGGATTGATCTGAAATCAAAAAATGAAATAGGAACAGTCGTCAGCGGCTTTAACAGGTTTGTTGCAAAACTGCAGTCAATCATGCAGGAATTGAAACAGTCAAAGAGTATCCTTTCCGATGCCGGTAAAACCCTGCAAGCCAGTACGGAAGATACGGCTGCGGAGATTACACAGATTCTTTCCAATATCGACAGCGTCAGCGGACAGATTACAAATCAGTCTGCAAGCGTGGAGGAAACTGCCGGTGCGGTGAATGAGATTGCGTCGAATATTGCATCTCTTGAAAAAATGATCGAGACACAGTCTGCAGGCGTTACCCAGGCATCTGCTGCTGTCGAAGAAATGGTTGGAAATATCACTTCGGTGAACGTATCTATAGGAAAAATGGCTGAATCATTCGGAGGTCTTCAGCAGAATACGCAGAACGGCATTAAAAAGCAGGAAGAAATCAACGAGCGCATCCTGATTATTGCAGATCAGTCAAAAATGCTTAAGGAGGCTAACTCTGCCATATCAAATATCGCTGAGCAGACAAATCTTCTGGCTATGAATGCGGCAATAGAAGCGGCTCATGCGGGCGAAGCAGGGAAGGGGTTCAGTGTCGTCTCCGATGAAATCAGGAAACTTTCCGAAACATCAAGTTCACAGTCAAAGACAATAGGCGATGAGCTGAAAAAAATCGAGGATTCAATTAAAGGCGTTGTCAGCGTGTCAAAAGAATCAAAGGAAGTGTTTACGCAGGTATCGCTTCATATAAAAGATACGGACGAACTTGTTCATCAGATACAGCGTGCTATGTCTGAACAGCAGGAGGGATCAAAACAGATTAACCAGGCGCTTCATGATATGAACGGCAGCACTTCGGAAGTGAGAAGCGCCTCAGCTGAAATGTCTGCGGGAAATAAAGCTATTCTTGAAGAAGTAAAACGGCTGCAGGATACTACAGTCGTCATGAAAGACAGTGTCGGTGAAATGTCCCTTGGTGCAAAAAAAATACACAAAACGGGCAGTTCGCTCCGGGATATTTCAGAAAATATGGAACAGACAATTCAGAATATAGGGAACCAGATAGATATGTTCAAAGTCTGACCATGATAAACCGGGAGGTAACGTATGAACCGCTGCGAAATTATTATGTACTGGAGCAATGACGATGACTGCTATATTTCAGAATGGATCGAGACTGCCCGTGCAGAAGGGCGGTCAATACCTGTTCCCCTGTTACACATGCGCCGTAATGGTGCATATCTGTTTTGAAATGCCGGTAAGAGGAGTGAGCCGTTCCGTATTATTATGCGTGAGCGACGTGCGTACGACAATACGGTATGTACTCCCCGCGGCGAGCTGCTG
>JBAYAJ010000219.1:0-3794 GCA_041669845.1 Treponema sp. | reverse complement strand
CTTAAGCCGCTCAGCGTTAGGCAGACATATGTATGCAATCGGAGGAAATCCGAAAGCTGCTGATTTTGCGGGTATAAATACCAGAAAAGTAAAAATATTTATTTATACAATAACAGGAATCTGCGCGGCATTATCCGGATTAATTCTTACGAGCCGCAACACTTCAATGCAGCCGTCGCTGGGGAACGGAGCGGAAATGGATGCTATTGCAGCGGTAGTACTGGGAGGAACTTCGATGTTTGGAGGTCAGGGAGCTGTTTTTGGTACAATTATAGGCGCATTTATTATAGGTATTATCAACAACGGGCTTAACCTGCTGGGTATGGATAGTTTCTTTCAGTATATAGCGAAAGGAATTATTATTTTAGCGGCTGTTTATATGGATGATATTAAAAACCAGAGATTAATAAACGGATTTTCAAAAAAATAACCGGCTGTCCCCGGGATCAGGAGCGATATTGGCAGGTTTTATGAAAATACTTAATTTTGGCTCATTAAATATTGATTATGTATATAACGTTGAACACTTTGTGCAGCCGGGAGAAACGCTTGCTGCACAAAGCAGAAGTGTATTTCCCGGAGGAAAAGGCCTGAACCAGTCAATTGCTATGGCCCGTGCAGGTGCTGATGTCTACCATGCCGGCAGCATAGGAAAAAACGACGGTATGTTTTTAAAAGAACTGCTTGAGGCAGACCGTGTCCATACGGAAAATATCGGGGAAACTGATACAGCAAGCGGCCATACAATTATACAGGTAGACCGGCAGGGGCAGAATTGCATTATCCTGTACGGCGGTGCAAATCAGTCATTAACGCGGGAGTTCGCAGATTCTGTTCTGGTTTCTTTCTCTAAAAATGATTATCTGGTCCTTCAAAATGAAATTAATGAAGTTGATTATATCATGTCGGAAGCGCATGAGAAGGGAATGAAAATATTTTTTAATCCGTCACCATTTAATGAAGAGATAAAAAAAATGCCCCTCGAAAAGGTAGATTGCTTTATACTGAACGAAATTGAAGCTGCAGATATATGCCGGACAAAAGAAACTTCTGACGATACTCTGCTGTATTCTCTTCATAAAAAATTTTCAAAGGCGGAAATTATCCTGACTCTCGGCAGAAAGGGCGTAGTCTGCCTGAAGAACGGCAGGCGTTACAGTCATGGCATATATGATGTACCGGTTGTTGATACAACAGCAGCAGGTGATACATTTACAGGATATTATATTGCCGGCTTGTCAAAAGGTTCTTCGACAGAAGATTCTCTGCAGTCAGCTTCTATAGCTTCTTCTTTATCTGTTACGAAAAAAGGAGCAGCTCCGTCGATTCCGTATATTTCGGAAGTGCAGGATTTTGAACGGAGACTGCAGAAATAAAAGGATTTCATCAATTCCGGCAGGAGGAAAAGTTCATTCTGACCGGAAGTGTCATATCTCCACCACCGGTTTCAGGATTATTGACACTTTGTTTCCGTACGGGGTACCCTCATTTTATGACATTACAGCAGCTGAAATATGTTATTAAAATAGTAGAAAACCGTTCAATAACCGAAGCCGCGCGTGCGGTTTGCATTTCCCAGCCGGCACTGTCGAATTCCGTGCATGAACTCGAGTCCGAGCTCAGTATTGAGATATTCAGCCGCAGTTCAAAAGGTATTACGCTTACGCAGGAAGGTGCCGAGTTTTTATCGTATGCACGGCAGGTCGTGGAGCAGGCCGGTCTGCTTGAACAGCGGTATACTCATAAAAAACCGGCCCGGCAGCTTTGTTCCGTATCCACCCAGCATTATGCATTTGCCGTTAATGCGTTCTGCAGTCTTATACAGCAGACTCATTCGGACGAATACGAATATACGCTCAGGGAGACGCGCACGTCGGAAATTATTGAAGACGTGCGCAGCATGAAGAGCGAGGTAGGAATCATATATCAGAACGATTTCAACAGAAAGGTACTTGCAAAGATATTGAAGGAAGGCAGCCTGGAGTTCATTCCGCTCTTTACCGCTTTTCCGCACGTATTTGTAAGTGCGTCATGTGAACTCGCTGCAAAAAAATCGGTGACGTTTGAAGATCTTGACCCCTATCCCTACCTGTCGTTCGAACAGGGGGATTTTAATTCGTTCTATTTTTCAGAGGAACTGCAGAGTACGGTGCCGCATAAGAAAAGTATACATGTAAGCGACCGGGGCACGCTGTTCAACCTGATTATCGGGGTAAACGGATATACCATTTCGAGCGGCATTGTGACGAGTGATCTGAACGGTACGCAGATAGTCGCAGTTCCGCTTGAAGCGGAAGACAGCATGACTGTCGGCTGCATTATGAACACCCGTGCGACGCTGAGTCTGTGTGCACAGAATTATATTGCCGAACTCAGAAAATGCATCAGCGGTTACGGGTGTGTACTCCTGTCATGAGCATATTTCCTGTCGTACAATGGGGCGGGATACGGGTAGAAATAAGTCGTACCACGGCCTGTAATGACCCGGAAGACTGCGCTTTTTGGTCGGTTCATCACTGATAAACAACTGGCGCATCAGTGATAGATGAACAGCGCATCACTGATAAATAACCAGCGCATAAGTGATGCGCCGGAGGTTTGTCACTGATGCGTTGACCAAATGTCACTGATCCGCCAGTCATTTTACAGTGCCGGTGTGACCAAATGTCTCCGTATCTTAACTCATTAGTAATGCCTGTACGGTTTAAAACCCGACGGGATATGTTCCGCTGCACGGTATGTTTCTGTTCAGAACAGACTGCGTACTGCCTCGTTTATCCGGCCGGCAGCGTACGTGTTGTTCATGGTGTACAGATGTATGCCGTCTGTTCCGCGTGCCGCAAGGTCGGCAATCTGGTCCACGGCATATGCAATACCCGCATCCCTGAGTGAGTCCGGCGAATCTCCGTATCTGTCGAGTATCCGGCGGAATTTTACGGGCAGAACTACTCCGCTGACTGCCGTTATGTGTTCAATCTGTTTTTTATTAATAACCGGCATTATTCCCGCCTCGACGGGCACGGTAATCCCTGCCAGCCGCACACGCTCTAGAAACCGGCAGAACAATTCATTGTCAAAGAAGAGCTGCGAGATAAGTCGTGATACTCCTGCATCAACCTTTGCTTTTAACCCGTGGATATCGGCAACAATTCCCGGTGATTCGGGGTGTGATTCAGGATAGCACGCGCCGAATACGGTGAATCTTTTGCCGTCGTTCCGCCGTTCGTCAAAATCCCTGATGAATGAAGCCAGATCGGACGCATGGGTAAAGCTGCCTGCCGGTTCTTTCCCGGGGATACGGTCGCCGCGCAGGGCAAGAACTGTCGTGATCCCGGCTTCACGGAGACGGCAGAGCATGTTCTCCGCTTTTTCTTTCGACAGGTACAGACACGGCATGTGTGCTGCCGCTTCAACGCCGCAGACCGTTCTGACCCGTTCTGCAATTGCAATCATTGTACTGCCGCTGTCTGCACTGCCGGCCGCACTGCAGGTAACGCTGATAAAGTCCGGTTTCAGGCCGCGGAGGCCGTCAAGTGTACGGTATACGGTATTGACTCCCATCGTCTTTCTGGGAGGAAAAACTTCAAGTGAAAAATAAGTATGCATGTTCTGTCCCGTTATTTCCGGTTAAGTCCGCGGCGTACCGTCTGTGCCGCTTCAATAAGGTTTGCAAGACTTGCCGTCGTTTCCGCCTCTCCGCGCGTCTTAAGGCCGCAGTCGGGGTTGACCCACAGTTTCTGTGCAGGGATTTTCTGCAGCATTTTCCTGAGTGCGGCACAGATTTCTCCGGCCGG
>JBAYAJ010000218.1:0-3799 GCA_041669845.1 Treponema sp. | reverse complement strand
TATGCAGAAACTGTGGACAAGTCTAAGAATCTTGATGAAATATGGCTTATTGCACGCAGAGAGGACAGGCTTCGGGGAATTGCAGAAAAACTGACTCATACGGCAAAGATTTTTCCTCTTGATCTGACAAAAAGCGTAAGTATTGACCGGTTTAAATCTGCGCTTGCGGAACGGGCAAAGGCATCTCCCTATGAGGAACTTGTCCGTGCAAAAAACAGCGGTAGTACGCTGTATAATGCGGAAGTGACGTTGTTTATAAACTGTGCCGGATTCGGTAAGATCGGCAACTATAAAACTGTTCTGCAGGAAGACAGTGACGACATGATAGAGCTTAACTGCCGTGCTGCCGTTGATTTGACGCTTGCGGTTCTGCCGTATATGAAAAAAGGTGGGCGCATTATACAGACGGCAAGTGCATCGGCATTTCAGCCGGTGCAGCAGCTTGCTGTATATGCGGCAACGAAGGCTTTCATTGTCAGCTGGTCGCGTGCGTTGCGGTGGGAATTGTTTCCGCGCGGTATTCACGTGACTGCTGTATGTCCTTACTGGATGCATGGTACGGAGTTTATAGGAAAGGCGGAGAAAAACGGCGGAGAGACATCCCATGCCGTACGTAATTTTCTGTTCGGTGATATACCGGTTGTCGTTGTATACGTGTCGCTGCTGGCAGCCGTACTGAATCTTCCTGTCGTAACCCCCGGTATTATGAGCTTTATACATCGTATTGTGGCAAAGTTCATACCGCACGAAATTATGCAGGCAGGATGGGAAGGGTGGAGAAGGATCTAAGGTGCACTCTGATAAAATTCCGGTACCTTGACGAGTTGCCCCTGAAAATATACCGTTCTTCAGAAATTGAAGTTATCGGGATCTTCCTTAGTCATACCGGTATCAAGATCGCTTATGGTTTCCAATTCATCGTCGGAAAGCGAAAAATCGAAAATATCCGCATTTTCAATAATGCGGTTCTGTCTTATTGACTTTGGAATTGTGATGATTCCGTTCTGGTAATCCCAGCGCAGCGTTATCTGGGCAGAGCTTTTTTTATGTTTCTTTGCAATTTCCTGAATCGTGCGGCTTTCCAGTACCACACCCCTACCCAGAGGACTCCATGCCTGGGACTGAATGCCGTGTCCGCGGCAGTAAGTACGCAGTTCTTCACGTGTAAGAAACGGGTGACATTCAAACTGATCTACGGCAGGAACTGTGGTTGAAGACGCTGCGAGTTCGTCAAGGTGATGGGGCAGAAAATTACTTACACCGATTGCACGTACTTTTCCGGATGCAAGAAAATCTTCCATATATTTCCACGTATCACAGAATTTATCCGGCACAGGCCAGTGGATAAGGTACAAGTCGATATAGTCGAGTTTGAGCTTATTGAGACTTTCAAGAAATGCATCTTCCTGCCGGTCGTCCCTCTGATCATTGTTCCACATTTTTGTGGTGACGAAAATTTCATTTCTTGGAATACCGCTTTCACGTATAGCTTTTCCGACCTGTATTTCGTTGTTGTAGTAGGCAGCAGTATCTATAAGTCTGTATCCCGCTTCAAGTGCCCACTTTACCGCTTGTACAGTATCTTCGCCTGATTTATATACGCCGAGTCCGAATTTAGGCATTGTCACGCCGTTATTCAGCGTAAACGTCTCCTCAAGTCCCATTACCGCCTCCTTAAAAAGGTCAAGCGGAGCTTCTGCACTCAGAAGGGCACATTCCGCCTGTATGTATTTTATCATACTTTTTCTGAAACCGGGCAAAAAAAAAACAGTGTGCTTCTTTTATTCGTGCGGAGGGTTTAATACCCCGCCCCTTGGAGCGTATGGGGGGTATTAAATCCCGACTGCAATACCTTTAGAGAACTCCATACCTCGACGCTGGCGTCGAGGTTGTTGATTGTGTGCATTGTTTATGATATAGTGCTGTATCGACGGCTTGTATATATTCTGAATATGCTGTGGTTTCTGATACTTCAGCAGGGTCTGAGCGTTTCTACCTGACATCCCTTAATGTCAGACTATAAGCTGAGTGTTCACTATTTAACAAAATTTTATAGTGCGGGCCGCCGACTGCAGGGAGGTTCCATGTTATGAAAGCTGCAATATTCTTTGGCTCAAAATCCGATACAGAAAAAATGACGAAAACAGCAGACGTGCTCAAAGAATTCGGTGTGGAATATACTGCGTATATTCTTTCTGCACATCGTGCCGGAGATATGCTCCGCCGGACTGTCGAAAAAGTTGAAAAAGACGGATGTGAAGTTATTATTGCCGGAGCAGGCCTGGCTGCGGCTCTTCCCGGAGTTATTGCCGGTGAAACGACACTTCCCGTCATCGGTGTTCCGCTTGAATGTCTTTCTTCCGGCTCAAACGGACTCGGCGGACTGGATGCACTTCTGTCAATCGTACAGATGCCGCCGCAGATTCCTGTAGCGACTGTCGGTATTGGAAACGCAAAAAATGCAGGATATCTTGCAGTGGAGATTCTTGCAGTTAAATATCCTGAACTCCGTTCAAAACTTGTTGATTTCCGTAAAAGACTTGCAGATGATGCCGCGGCAAACGGTGGAGAAGGCATAGATTTATAAATTGACTTCAGTGTCTGCTGTACCGCATTAAGATATAGACGGTACAGCGTTTTATAGGAGTTTTGCATGAAAAAAATTATCAGCGGCAAAGTCCGCGAAGTGTATGATCTTGAAAACGGTACGATGGTTATTGTAACGACTGACCGTATTTCCGCGTTCGACGTGATTCTTCCAACGATGATTACCGACAAGGGAAAAGTGCTCAATGCACTTTCGAATTTCTGGTTCGGTTTTACCAAGGATATAGTCAGAAACCACATGATTTCTTCCGACCTCAAAGATATGCCTGCTGATTTTCAGAAACCGGAATATGAGGGACGTACTATTCTTGTAAAAAAACTCAGGATGATACCGTATGAATTTATAGTCCGCGGCTATATGTTCGGTTCTATGTACGACGTTGCAAAAAAAGGAGAGTCGTTCTGCGGTTATACGTTCAGCAGGGCGTATCAGGAAGCAGAAAAACTTGATAAACCTATTCTTACTCCGTCTACGAAAGCAACGGAAGGGCATGATGTTTATGTTACGGTCGACCAGATGAAAAAAAACGTGGGCGAAAAACTGGGAAACCAGATTGAAAATATTTCACTTGAAATTTACCGGAAAGCGTATGAACACGCATATAAAAACGGAATTATAATTGCCGATACAAAATTTGAATTCGGACTTGATGAAAAAGGAGAACTCGTTCTTGGTGATGAAATTCTTACGCCTGATTCAAGCCGTTTCTGGAACCTTTCAGAATACAAAGCCGGCATTTCTCCGAAAAGCTACGACAAGCAGTACCTGCGCGACTGGCTTAAGGTGAATCATCTGAACGGTGATTCTTCTATCAAAAGTGTTCCTGCTGACGTGGTTGCCACAACTTCAAAAATTTATCACGAATGTCAGGTGAAAATCTGTGGAAAATAAACAGAATTCCGCCTCTTTTCCTGAAATAAGTGGGGTTGTGCATAAGTATGACTGATATGAATAAGGGCGGTATGGACAACAATTTTTTTGAAGATGAAGAAGATAAACTTCACGATGAATGCGGTGTAATCGGTGTATATCTGAACAGCAGGCCGTCTGACAACGGACCTGAACAGGATGTACCCATGAACGCAGCAACACTGGCATATTTTGGTCTGTATTCACTGCAGCACCGCGGGCAGGAAAGCGCCGGTATTGCTGTAACTGACGGGGCTGAAATAAAGGTACACAAACAGATGG
>JBAYAJ010000217.1:0-3799 GCA_041669845.1 Treponema sp. | reverse complement strand
GGCACGAGTCTCAGGAACTGCATCAGAATGAGGACGGCTCCGTACAGCTCTCGTTCACGTCGAATCAAACCGAAGAAATTCTGCACTGGGTGCTGAGTTTCGGTTCTGCCGTTACGGTACGCAACCCTCCGGAACTGGCCGCCCGCGTAAAGGAAGAAGCGGAACGGGTAGCGGAGAAGTACGGAGCACGGTGATGCAGACTATGCCTTCCTGCCGCGAGAATCACAGCTTCCGGTTTTTGGAATTATATCATCCTGCGGTGCAAATCATATCTTCCGGTGATGAGAGCGCATGCTTTACACGGCGTAACGTCACACTCCGGCTCATCCAATTATTCAATTTTTTTTCAGGGTATAGCACTCATTGATACACCAGTGGGTGTATAATAGACGTAATATAATTTGAAGAGAGAGAGAGGTACCTGTAAAAAATGCCTTGTATTGCACGGTTCCGGGATCAAGACGGGAAAGAGCAGCTGCTGGAGAATCATCTTACAGAGACCGCACGACTGGCGGCATCCTTTGGGGAAAGTTTTCACTTTGAACAGATTGCTTTCCTGTCCGGTCTTATCCATGATTACGGGAAATATTCATCGTCATGGCAGCAGTATCTTGCCGACAGCCGGGATGGAAAACGACAGCAGAAAAAAGATCATGCCACTGCCGGTGCACAGCTTATCAAAAATCTTTTTTCAGATGATACCGCCTTGCTGGCAACAGCACTCCAAGCCGTAATTATGTATCATCATGGTTCAGGACTTCCCGATATGATAGGTTTTGACGGTTTATCGCCCTTTTTGGAACGGTTGGGGAAGTATGGGACTCAGGAACTGTCCGATATTGATAAAAATGTACCGGAGTCTGTCCGTACCAGAATCACAGCTGTAGTAGATGAACTGAAAAAGAATCCCAGTCAATATTTCGAAATGCCTGAGCAGGTATATTCCGGTGAAAGTGAAGACATACAGAAAAAACATACGGCGTTTGATCAGGGGCTGCACCTGCGCAATTTTTCAAGCTGTCTGATAGATGCGGACAGAACAGATAGTGCTGGTTTTGAAAACAACAAAAGAATCGATTTTGACGAGCCGGGGAAAATGCCGGACTGGAATCAATTGCTTTCACGGCTCGAAAAAACTCTTGCTTCTTTTTCAGGTGAAGGTGAACTTTCAAAGATCAGAAAAACTGTTTCAGATGGATGCGCAGCATATGCGGAGAAAGGTTTGGGCCTATATACACTTTCAGCCGCGACCGGAGCGGGTAAAACGCTTGCTTCGCTTCGGTTTGCGCTGGTACAGGCGCTAAAATATCATTTACATCATATTTTTATCATTGCACCGTATACGTCCATCATCGACCAGAATGCGGAAGTTATCAGACAGGTGCTCGAGGATGAACAAACAGAGGGAACTGTTGTGCTGGAATGCCATTCGAATCTTTCAGAGAAAAAGAAAACGGCACTGTATGATTCTGCCGATGCGTACGAATCGGCAGCGGAAACGTGGGAAATGCCGGTAATCGTGACAACGATGGTTCAGTTTCTTGAAACATTGTTCGGAGCGGGAACGCAGAGCATCAGGCGGATGCATCAGCTTGCCGGCAGTGTCCTTGTCTTTGACGAGATACAGACACTTCCGGTAAAATGCACCTATCTCTTTAACTGGGGACTTGAGTATCTGGTGGATGTCTGTTCATGTTCCGCTCTGCTTTGTACGGCAACGCAGCCGGGTCTTGACAGGATCGGCAGCTGCGAATACCGGCTGCCGTTACATCCTGATTCTGAAGTGATTCAGGATGTCCGGACTCATTTTACGTCATTAAAAAGGGTGAATATTGTTGACCGGACAAACGGCGGGGTAAAAAAAGTTACGGTGGATGATATTGCTGCATATGTTGCCGAACAGATGCAGTCGTGTAAAAGTTTTCTTGCGGTGGTGAATACGAAACCGCAGGCTGTTGAGCTGTTCGAACTGATAAAGCAATGCGGCTGCGCCGATGTCGTGTATCACCTGAGCACGAATATGTGTCCGGCGCACCGCAAAGCAGTATTTTCTGCAATAAAAGACGATTTGGATAAAGGAACAAGAATTGTCTGCATCAGTACCCGCCTTATTGAGGCAGGTGTTGATCTTTCGTTTGACGGTGCGCTGCGGTATCTTGCAGGGCTCGATTCAATCGTACAGACAGCCGGACGCTGCAACAGGAACGGGGAGCTGCGCGATACTACGAGAAAGCCTGTCTGCGGGACACTTGCTGTTTTTACGGTGAAAGATGAAAAACTCGGTTCACTTGAAGAGCTTAAAACAGGACAGCGCGTAATGGGCCGTGTGTTCCGGGAGTATCACGCTGACGAATCCCGATACGGTAACGACATTATGAATCCTGCTCTTATAGAATCATATTTTAAATATTATTATGGGGCTTTTCCGACTGGCGACTTAAAGTATGCAGTGAACGGGAAGATGACGACGATACTTGATCTGCTTTCTGATAATCCTGCAGGAGTTTCGGAATACAGACGCATTAATAATCTGCAGGATGATGATCCTGTACTGTCACCGTGTTTTCATCAGGCGTTCAGTACTGCCTGGGAGCATTTTGAAGTCATTGCCGATATGACGATTGGTGTGATCGTACCGTACGGGAAAGGCAAAAAACTTATTGGTGCACTGAGTGCGATTGAAAAATCTGATGCAGACTTTGGTACTACATACCGGAAATTGCTCCATGAAGCGCAGCAGTATTCCGTAAACGTATACCGTAACCAGATTGAAAAACTCGTGGATGACGGTATCATACTGCCGGTTAACTCTGAATCGGATATGTATGCTGTTCAAAACGGTTTTTATGACGATGATCTGGGGCTGGTGAAGGAATTTATGAGTGAAGATATGACTGTCATGAATTATTAATAAGGAGGAGTATAACGTGAAAATGGAGAACAGCATTGAGTACCGTCTGTACGGAAAGTATGCGCTTTTTACCGATCCCGTGACGAAAATCGGCGGTGAAAAAAGTACCTATCTTGTCCCGACATATGAAGCGCTCAAGGGAATTACGCAGAGTATATACTGGAAGCCGACTATTGTCTGGGTTGTCGATTCGGTACGCGTGATGCACAAAATCAGTACCGAAGCAAAAGATGTGAAACCGCTTTATTATCAGCCAAAAAAAGCAGAGGTCTATTATGATCTTTCTATCTATACTTATTTGCGCGACGTTGAATATCAGGTAAAAGCGCATTTTGAATGGAACATGCAGCGTCCCGATCTGGAAAAAGACCGCAACGAAGACAAACATTATCAGATTACAAAGCGTTCGCTCGAGAAGGGTGGCCGCCGCGATATTTTTTTCGGTACGCGTGAATGTCAGGGCTATGTGGAACCGTGTGTATTTGGTAGCGGCGCCGGTTTTTATGATGCGGAAGACTCCTTCTCTTTCGGTTTTATGTTTCATGGTTTTGACTATCCTGATGAGCATAGTGGAAATATGCTGACGGCCCGCTTCTGGCACGCTGAGATGAAAAAAGGAATCATCACCTTCCCGCGGCCTGAAGACTGTAAATTCCGGCGTGACATACGTCCGATGCAGCCGGAGAAGCCTGCTGTTGAGTCTGTCGAGAAAACGGAGGCTGAACGATGAGCTGGCTTACCGAACTGGAAGCGTTGTACGACGCAGTGCAGAACTCGACAAGTATCGATGGTGGTAACCTGCTTCCGATATATCATATCTGCATCAATGCCTGTGTGACGGTGCTTCTTGACGGAAATGGAAATTTTATTACAGCAGAACCTGTCGAT
>JBAYAJ010000216.1:0-3826 GCA_041669845.1 Treponema sp. | reverse complement strand
TGAAGCAGCGTGGTTAAAACCGGGGGCGCTTGTCATGAGCGCATCAGCTCTGCTCATGGATCACGATTTCCTTGCGGATACAAGCCGCTGTAAACTTGTGTCGGACAATTCAAAGATGTACGAGGGGTGGGCTGCCGGTGCGGAACTTCCCGTACAGAAAAGCGTATCGACCCTGCTTGGAATGGCGTTCTATGATGTCGTGGCGGAGGGCAGACTGCCAAAATCAGGTGTTACCGACATCGGCGATATTATTAATAAAAAGGCATCAGGCAGAACGAGCGGTGATCAGATTATTGTATATGCAGTAGGCGGTATGCCTGTGGAAGACGTTGCATGGGGATATAAAGTGCTGCAGAAGGCCAGGGAGAAAGGAATAGGCACTCAGCTGAATTTATGGAATACGCCTGAGTTTGCCTGAACATGGAGCTGTAATTAATAAAAAAGGACGTGCTGCTTAAAGAGCATGCCCTTTTTTATTCGTGCGGAGGGTTTAATACCCCGCCCCTTGGGGCGTATGAAGGGTATTAAATCCCGACTGCAATACCTTTAGAGAACAACATACCTCGACCCTTGGGTCGAGGTTATTGATTCGTGCGGGAGATTTAATCCCGTCCCCATTTGCAGGGGGGGATTAATCTACATTATCACTTTCGTCTTTTTCCTGTATATCCGTTTTTTTATCCGGAAGCGGCACATCAGGGAACTTACTGTGCAGCGTATATTCAATCAGTTCAACGCATCTGTCTATTCCAAGTCGTTCACTGTTGAGTGTAAGGTCATAGTTGACGGGATTTGTCCAGTAATTTCCGTTTGTATAATGGGCATAATATTCTGCACGGTATTTATCGGTTTCGGTAATTGATATATCTGCTGTCTCCGCTGTTACTCCCATTTTCTTCATAATGCGTGGTCTGCAGAATGACCGGGGAGCTTCAATGTACAGACTGAGCGTTCTCTGATTATCCCTTAATATCCAGTCGGCGCATTTTCCGACAATTATGCATGATTCCGTTTTTGCGAGTTCCAGAATGATTTGTGTTTCATATGCGAAGAGCTGTTCGTCGGAAATAAATGCACGGTGTTCCGGTTGCGGATGGGTCCTCCGGGGGAGGGCGTTCAACATATTTATAAGCCCGTTCCGCCTGCTTTCATGAAGTTTCTCATTCACCTCTTCAAATAATTGTCTGTCTATACCGCTCATCTGTGCCGCAAGCGTAAGTATCCGGTTTTCATAGCAGTGGATTCCCATATCTTTTGCGACACGCGATGCAATTTCTTTTCCGCCGCTGCCGAATCCTCGTGCTATTGTAATTGTATAGTTCTCCATAGTCTTTCTCCTATTTTCTGTTCATGTCTTTTATATACCGATTGAGAAATTCTTTCATGCGGGGATTTTTGGGATGAGTAAATATATTTTGAGGTATGTCATCCTCAACAATGTATCCGTTATCCATAAATATAGTACGCGTCGAAACATCTTTTGCAAATCCCATTTCGTGAGTTACAATCATCATTGTTAATCCGTTGTCTGCGAGCTGCTTCATGACCTGCAGAACTTCCCCCACCATTTCGGGGTCAAGTGCCGAAGTAGGTTCATCAAACAAAAGCATTTCCGGCTGCATCGTCAATGCTCTGGCAATTGCAACACGCTGCTTCTGCCCGCCTGAAAGCTGCTCAGGGTGAGCGTTTATATAAGGAGCCATCCCTACCTGCCGGAGATATTTAATTGCACGGAATTTTGATTCATCCTTATTGATCTTCAGAACTTTTGTAGTTCCCGCCATACAGTTCTGAAGAACAGTCATGTTGTTGAACAGATTGAACGACTGAAACACCATTCCGACCTGTGTGCGGAATTTATTAAGTTCTTTTGAACCGGATCCGAGTTTTTCTCCGTGGAAATAAATATTTCCGCCGGTTTTAGTTTCAAGTCCGTTGATACAGCGGAGAAGCGTTGATTTACCGGAACCGGATGAACCGATAATACAGACGACTTCTTTCTGACTAATTGAAAAATCAAGATCCTTCAGAACTTGATGCGTCCCAAATGATTTGACAAGATGTTCGACTTTTAAAACTGATTGTGTTTGCTTGTTCATACTGTCAGCCTCCTTACTCCGCATTATCCATATATTCGACTGCAAGCTCATAATCTTTGTTCACAAAAGTTTTCCTCTCAACGTACGAGAGCAGCTTTGTGAAAAAAGTACATAAGATGAAATAGATAAGTGCACAGATGATGTATGATTCAAAATAGCGGTAATACGTGCCGGCTGCAGTTTTTGTCGTAAAATATAATTCAGCAACACCGATGACATTCAGTTCAGAAGTCATTTTCAGATTGGTAAGAAACATGTTGACCATTTCAGGAATAATATTTCTGAACGCCTGAGGCAGTACAACTGTAAACATGGTGAGTGAATGGCTCATACCCATTGCAAATCCGCCTTCGAGTTGTCCTTTGTCTACCGAAATAATACCGCCGCGCACTGTTTCGGCCATATATGCACCGGTATTGAGCATAAGAACAAGAATAGATGCAGTAAAAGGCGAAATATCTACACCGGACGTTTTCAGACCGTAGTAAATGACCATTGCCTGAACCATCATCGGTGTGCCCCTGAATACATCGACGAAAATTTTGCATATAAGTTTGATCGTACTGTACAGGATTTTCTTTTTTCTGCCGTCTTCCTGAGAGACAGGGGTTGACTGTACGAGACCTGTGAGAAATCCAAGTGCGTACCCCAGAAGTGTTCCGAGAATGGAAATCCACAGAGTGACGAACATGCCTTTTATGAAGTACGGCCAGTATTGTTCAAGTATGTAGCCAATCCAGTAAAATAATCCTTTTTCCATTTACGCAACCTCCCGGAGTTTATAAATCAGATTAATTACTTAACGGCTGCGTCATAATGGCAAGGTCCATATATTTATTCATTTTTGCCTGATCCCAGCTTATGGCATCCATAGCTCTGCCTATAGCGTCTTTCAGGACTGTATTACCTTCGTTAACTGCAACAGAAACAGCCTCTGAACAGTTCGGCGGCGTAATAAAACCTTTCCCCTGTGCAAAACGGACTATTGATACGTCGGGGTTGCTGAGCGTGGCCGAATAACCCGTAGGATAGTCAAGAACGGCACAGTCTGCGGCTCCCATCGCAACCTGCATAACGACTTCTGCAGTCGTTTCCGGATACGGAATGATTTTTACATCAGGAATTTCTTCCACATATGCGGACCATGCGGTGTTAATCTGAGTCGTCGCTTTGCATCCTTTGAAATCAGCGACTGTTGTCGCAGTTGAAAGAGAACTTCCCTTTTTAATAACCATGACGTTGTCGCGGTTATAATATGCACGTGTAAAATCAAGGGTCTTGTCACGGTCTTTCGTATAAATCATACCAGCGATGATGACGTCGTAATCTCCAGACTTCAGTCCGAGAACAATACTGGACCATTGAACTTTGTGTACCTCAAGTTCAAGCCCCATTTCATCTGCTATCATTTTTGAAAACATGATATCGTATCCGAACGCATAATCGGGAGTTCCGTAGATAGGTACAGCCTGCCAGCCGTCGGCTTTAATGTCTTTGCCTGACTGAGTCCAGTTAAACGGTGCATATGCGCATTCCATACCGACCCGGAATTTTCCCTTTACCTGTTTTGCAGCTTCTGCATATTCCGGTTTTCCATTGTACGCAACCCCCGCCGTTACTTTTTTTGTTTTAGAACAGCTTTGAACAAGTAGAACTGCTGCGATCAGTGTCGTGATTTTTGCAAATGATTTTACCAGTTTCATAAATCGCCCCCTTTTGGCAATTAT
>JBAYAJ010000215.1:0-3832 GCA_041669845.1 Treponema sp. | reverse complement strand
TGTGGCTTGGCGTGACAAATTTTAATACAGGAATGTATTTCCAAGTTCCTAAAGATTTTGTTTATGCAGATACTTATAAATTTGAAAAAGAACAAAACGGCGTAAAAGTAAATAGAGTTCCGGGTGTTTGCTGGTTTACCAACCTTGACCACGGTAGGCGTCACCAGCCGTTACCCTTAATGACGATGAATGATAATATAAAGTTCAGCAAGCACAAAGAAGTTAAAGGTACCGGTTATCAGAAATATGATAACTATGATGCCATTGAAATACCGTATACAGACGCTATTCCTTCAGACTATGACGGAGTTATGGGCGTGCCTATCAGTTTCCTTGATAAGTATTCACCGGAACAATTTCAAATTTTAGGCGCTACCCAAAGAGGTTGCCATGATGAAGTTCCTGATATAAAGAAATATGATGAATATTGGGAAATAAAACAGAATGGTGAAAAAACAGGTTCTTCTGGCGGAAAAACTAATGAAAATGCTAATTTGCTGGGTAATGATGGAAAGAAAAACTATTTTGTCAATGCAGAAGGTAGAATAATTCAATCTGCTTATCAAAGAATATTTATAAAACATCGGAGATAATATAATGAAAACGACATTACGAACTGATATTACAGTAAAAGATATTTGTGAAGGATTTATGTATAACGAACTTGAAGGGAAAGGACTATTCGGTCTTTCCGGTAAACTGACTATTCAGCCGGAATACCAGCGTAATTATATTTATGCGGAAGACGGGAAGAAAGATGTTGCCGTTATTGACTCCATTCTGAAAGGCTATCCACTTGGACTGATCTATTTCAATAAAGTACGTGACGATAAGTTTGAAGTGCTGGACGGACAGCAGCGCATAACCAGTTTCGGGCGATATGTGACTGACAGGTTTGCGGTAAAAGATGAAAGAGGCATGGAGCAGTATTTCAGCGGTATTGCACAAGACAAACAATCTAAAATATTGGAAACAAAACTTCTTATTTATGAATGTGAAGGAACCGAAAGCGAAATAAAAGAATGGTTCCGTACCATAAACATTGCAGGAGTACCGCTTAATAATCAGGAATTACTTAATGCCGTTTATTCCGGCCTTTTTGTAACACGGGCAAAAGAAGAGTTCAGTAACAGCCAGAATTCTAATATCCAGAAATGGAGCAGATATATAAAAGGGAACGTTAACCGGCAGGATTTTTTAGAATGTGCGTTGAACTGGGTAAGCAGAGAGAACATCGGTACTTACATGAGTCAACACCGTAAAGACGATACTATAACTGAATTAAAAACATACTTTAATACGGTAATAGACTGGGTCTCAGGTGTTTTCAGTGATGTTGAAAAAGAAATGTGTGGCCTCGAATGGGGACAGCTGTATGAACTGTATCACAAAACGCCGTATAATACAAAAATAGTTTCAGAAGAAGTGCACAAGCTGTATGCAGACCCGTATGTCAAAAACCGTAAGGGAATATTCGAGTATATATTAGGCGGTTCACAGGATACGAAACTTCTTGAAGTCCGTGTTTTCGATGAAGCGACGAAAAAATCAGTATATACAAAACAGACTGAAAATGCAGAGAAACAGGGAATATCAAATTGCCCTCTTTGTGCAGTCGGACATGATGCAAATAAAACTAAGATATGGAAACTTTCTGAAATGGATGCAGACCATGTAACCGCATGGAGTAAAGGCGGGGCTACGGATATAAAAAACTGCCAAATGCTCTGTCAGACCCATAACAGGGCTAAAGGTAATCGGTAAAAAAACTACTGTTTTATTAATAATAAGAAAATTTGTCATTTACACAAGAACGTTACACCAGCATTAAAACAGCGCCAGAAATAATTCCAGCACTGTTAGAATTCTCCAGTTCTAATCTCATTGAAATATTTTATCCGCTTCTTTTCATTTTTATTTACCTCAATCCAAGGCTTTCTATTCCATATGCATATTTTTCTATTTCAGAAATAGTTTCAGGATTTACAATTTTGACTTCTTTCTTTTCTGAATCATTAAATTCATATTTTATATTAATACATTTTATTTCATATAATAATCCATTGCCCCAGTTTATAACAGCTTCCTTATAACTATTCCCATTAATCATATCATCGTTCTTATTAAAATTGTTAAATACAATGTTCAAATCTTTTTCAAATTTAGAAAAAACAGTTTTTGGTTCTGTTTCAAAATTTATGACAAGACTATCCAGTTTTTTTTCTGCAATAGCAGAACAATATACTCGTCCTTCGTAATACGAAAATACCAATGATAAATTATCATCAAAATAAAAACAATATTTAGTTGGATTTATATTCAATATTTTATCTATTTGATTGCTTGATAACGACTTCTCTGAATTGTCAGTATAAACTATGCGAATACTCTCTATTTTAAAAGATGCAATACTATTGTTATACCAAACACAGTCCCCAGAAGCGCCGTATGATTTAAAAGGTTTTATAAAATCGGTTACCCGAATACAAACCAATGACTTTCCTGTTATTTCTGAAGTTGTCAAATCACCAACACGGTTATATGGTATTACATCAAAATAAACATATTTTATAGTTTTACCGCTTACATTCCAAAAATCAATGTTAATGCTTACTCCACCAGCAGAATTCGGCTCAGAAGTTGACAAACTTTGAATAATTATTGGTGAATTTAAATCAGAAATGGAAGACTCAATTATAGATTCAATTATTTTCTCTGAGGACTCACCTTCCCATTTTGGATTCGGCAAGCCAAATGTTATCGAACTTAGTCCATATCCTTTTTCAATAAATGGTTTATATGCATAATTTGAATTTCCTAAATACTTGAAACCCAAATATTTTATAGCAGGATAAGTAATACTAGAAATATTTTCTGATTTATTTTTGGCGATTTTTGTTATTTTTTTCCATTTTGAGTCTTTTAGATAATATAGATCTACGTCAGAATCAGTTGCATTACAAACAGAAGGATATAAAGTTTCAAAAATTAATGGAACATTAGAAATATCAATAACATAGGAATTTTCTTTATTCTGAGGAACTCCATTATTATCATAAGCAATATCAAAACTATCATTAACTGTATTTTTCAAATCAATCGTGTTATTGGTTTTCGATTTTATATCCGTTGATAAACAACCAATCACACTTAACAGCCATAGTAATATACTTATCCCACAGACAATTCTTTTTTTCAATTTCAATTCCTCTCTTATTTATATTCTAAATATATAACACTAAATTCAGTATATTTCCAATTATTTGCGATTTTCGCAAATATGTCAAGATAAATCATACTCTCTCACATGAAAAAGAGTATCTACGATGATGAATATCGTGAGTTAATAGCACGACTGATTGAGAAACGTAAGTCTAAAGGCATGACACAAAAACAATTATCTGAAAAAATGGGAATAGACAATACAATCATCAGTAAGGCAGAAAACTGTGTACGACGCCTTGACGTTATCGAGCTTCTTAATATATGCCGTGCCCTCGATATAAAGCTGAACGACATCCTCAAAGAATAATCTAAAACTACGTCCGTGGCGATCCGGGCGCACTACAGGCCGTCTATGAACGTTACCGAGCTTTCATCCTTCGTTTCTGTTCGTTGTTTATCAGCTTCAATAATCCTGCCTTCGTGTCAGTGTCCAGCGCGTCCATTACGCCGTTTATGTATGCTGTTACAGCCTTGTATTCCCCGTCTGTCAGTACTTCCGGTTCGCTGTTCCGCTTGAAAAAGTCTGCAATCATCTGTTCATTACTCATACGTTGCCCCCTGCCGCCGTCAACCCTTCGGCAACAGCAAGTTTTCTTCCGGCTTCTTT
>JBAYAJ010000214.1:0-3835 GCA_041669845.1 Treponema sp. | reverse complement strand
CCCGGCGGAAGTGGAAAAAACGATAGTACACGTAAAAGACCGGCCGGGACACGACATGCGGTATGCAATCGACTGCACAAAAATCAAGACGGAACTGGGCTGGACACGGAAAGTAACGTTCGAAGAAGGCCTGAAGCATACGGTGCAGTGGAACCTGTCGCACAGGGAATGGCTTGACCACATCCTTTCCGGCGAATATACGAAGTGGATAGAAAAAAACTACAACAAACGGTAACGAGAGAATTTCTGTATGATTTATTATGCAGCACAGGTACACACAGGACGGGAACAGAATTTCATAGACCAAATGAAGCAGTCTCTTACAGAGGAAAGTTGTGTACAGCAGTTAATTTTTCTGCGCCGTGTAATGCATATACAGCGTCATGGAATTATGAAGGATGAACTGCAGCCTCTGTTTCCCGGCTATATTTTTCTTGAGACAGATAAAAGGCTTGATGCTGATTCCTGTATGCAGATGCGGAAATCAGAATATTTTTACCGTTTTCTTAAAAACAATCAGAGTATTACACCTCTTGATAATAATGATCTGAAGATACTTCTGCATTTCATGGATTTCGGAGAAAAAGCAGGACCGTCGAAGGTGTACTTCGACGAAAATCAGCGGATTATCGTTACAGAAGGACCTCTAAAAGGTCTTGAAGGGTTCATAATCAAGGTTGATAAACGAAAGCGGCGTGCAAAAATCAGAATCAACTTCGAAGATTCCCCTATAATAATGGATCTGTCATTTGATTTAATCAGTAAAAAATGACCGTACCGTGCCTGTTACATTATCGACCAGAATTCATCAGTGTGTTTTCAGGCAGGAGTCAAGATCTGTTTCAAGTTTCTTCCAGTCCATTTTTCTGCCGATAAAGACAAGTTTTATCTGCTGGTCACCGTCATTCCATCTCCCGAATTCGCGCGTCATTTCCTGACAACCAGCTTCCTCGAATACATACGACCTGTTATTTCTGGCAGAAAACCATACGATACCTTTTGCACGAATTATATTCCGGGGAATCTGCTTCATCCACAAGTCGAATAATTCCCGTATAAACGGTTTTCTCCGCGAATAGACAAAAGTAGTTATACCAAATTCTTCCGTTTCAGGTTTTCCGTCCTCATCTTCCTGCATTGCCTGAATCCAGCCGGCACTTTTATATACCGTATCAAAATCAAATGAATTTGTATTCAGGATTTTTCTGAAATCAATTTTTCCGAATGTTGTTTCCATCACTTTTGCAGACGGTTGAAGATGTCTGACTGCACTGCGGACCGTTTTGAGCTGTTCTTCCGTCACTGTATCGATTTTATTAATTATTATTGTGGTGCAGAATTCTATCTGTTGAACGAGAAGTCTTTCGATTTCTTCCGAAGAAGCAACACTGCTTCCCTGTCTGTGTTCAATATTATGAGTTTCATCATAGGACTTTACAAGTTTTTCACCACAGCCGAACTCGTCTGCAAGCCGAAGTGCATCAACGATGGTAACAATATTGTCAAGACGGGAACCTTCCAGCTGTGTAACTGCCTGCGCAATCGGTGCAGGTTCGCAGATACCGCTGGCTTCAATCACAATATAATCATATTTTTCGGAATGAATAAGCGTCTGTATCTGTTTCATCAGGTCTTTTTTCAGCGTACAACAGATACATCCGTTAGAAAGCGGAATGACACTCTCTGCATCAGACCTGCCGTTGTTTTCTATAAGTGTCTGATCAATATTAACTTCACCGATATCATTTACAATCACGGCTGCTTTCCAGCCGTTCTGATTGTTAAGGATATGATTCAAAAGAGTCGTTTTACCGGAACCAAGATAACCGGTAAGAAGCGTTACAGGAATAGTTTTTGTAAACATGATTTATACCTCTGCTGGAGAACACAGCATCTGCTGGTAAGTATATATAATATGCCATATAATTGCAATTTATATGACAGTCCGATTTTTCTATTGACATCCGTTTATGTTACAGATCATATTATATTTAGATATCCTTCTAAATAACATCACAGGATTGTTATGACAGATGTTTGGACAGTACTGGCTGATAAGACACGGCGGCAGATACTTGGAATGCTCAAAAAAAAATCAATGACAGCAGGCGAAATTGCAGCCTGTTTTGATATCAGTAAACCGTCCATAAGTCATCATCTTGATATTCTACAACAGGCTCATCTTATATCGTGTGAAAAAGACGGACAGCGCCGTATCTATACGTTCAATATAACCGAATGGCAGGACTTTATTGAGTTTGTTGCAACAATGACGACGGACTGCGGATAGAAAAATACAGCGGAGAAAAATAATGAAACGACAGAAAACTGAAAAAGAAAACAATCACCAGCATACGCTGTTCTGGTTCATTCTTATTGCCCTGAGTATAATACAGTCAGCTGCACTTTTTCTAGTATGCAGAAAACTTCCCGCACGGGTTCCCGTTCATTTTAATTATGCAATGAAAGTCGACCGCTACGGCAGTCCGTGGGAACTCTGCATTGTATCGGTATTAACACCGCTCCTGTTTATTATGAGACCTCTGATCAACAGACGTTTTTCACAAAATCCGGCTAATATAAAAATACAGGACGGTGTTATTCTTTTTGCCGGTACGTTTATTGCGGCGCTTGCCTGGTGGACTGTAGTGCTTGCGTTTCAGCCTGTAGAAGAACAGACTCGAATTGCCGTAAAACAGCTGCCGTTCTTTATTTATGTTATTCTTGGAATATTCACTGTTGTTTTCGGAAATTATGAAGGAACTATAAAACCGAATAAAACTATCGGCATACGAGTACCATGGACTCTTGCAGACAATGAAAACTGGAGAAAGACACACTGTTTTGCCGCTCCCCTTTGTGTTGCAGCAGGTATAATTCTGCTTGGAGGAGGAATAAGCGTTCTGTGCACGCAGCAGATGATATGGTATCTCATTTCAATGGCTGTGTACATCATTCTTACAACGATCGCACCCGTCGTCTATTCATATGTACTCAGCAGAAAAATGAGAACTTAATTTTTACCGTCAGAAATTAAATTCAGCGTTTTTCATTCATTGAACAATTTTTATAGTATTATCGCTAACAAATACATATACTGATCAGATAAGGAGTTTTTATGTCAGTTGTAACATTCAGCAATGTGCGCAAAGTATATCCGCTCGGCAGACAGCAGGTAATTGCAGTAAATAACGCTACTTTTTCTATTGAAAAGGGGGAATTCGCGGCAGTTTCCGGGCCGTCTGGTTCAGGAAAATCAACAATTCTTAATATGACAGGACTCATAGATCTGCCGACAGCAGGTTCGATCATCATTGATGGAACGGATGTCTATAAAGGAGTTAATCTTGAAGAAACACAGACTGACAGCGGCCGCTGGGAAACAACCTCTGCCGGCAAAAAGAAAATAAAAACAACAATTCCTGCAAAACTTGACAACAGAATTACGGGACTCCGCCGTTCTCACCTCGGTTTCATATTCCAGACATTCAATCTTATTCCTGTCCTGAATGTATATGAAAATATTGAATTTCCCGTTCTTCTCAGAAAGAAAGATAATAGTGCAGAAAGCCCGGTCGATTCTTTTACGAAGGAACAGAAAGAAGAATGGATCAACTACCTGATAGAAAAAGTCGGGCTTACTGAATGGAAAACACATAAACCGTCTGAATTAAGCGGCGGGCAGCGCCAGCGGGTTGCTATTGCACGGGCTCTTGTAACAAAAGCACCTGTCATTCTTGCAGACGAGCCGACGGCAAATCTTGACTCGAAAAACAGCGGACAGATTCTTTCCCTTATGAAGAAGCTGAATAAAGATCAGGAACTGCAGACGACT
>JBAYAJ010000213.1:0-3845 GCA_041669845.1 Treponema sp. | reverse complement strand
GCTGGCAAAAGTGCCGGAAAAAGCGGAGCAGGCGTTCAAGGCAGTTCATTCTGACTGGTCAGATTCTTCATGGGCACTGCGTTTTGCTGCAAGCCGTAAGAATGTCATGATGGTGTTGAGCGGCATGTCTGATTATGACCAGCTGGAAGAGAACACGTCAGTCATGCAGAATTTTACTCCTTTGAACGAACAGGAAAGTGTTGTAGTCGGGGCTGCTGCACGGATTATCAACGAATCTATTGCGGTTCCGTGTACGGGCTGCCGGTACTGCGTCGATGGCTGTCCGAAACATATTCCCATTCCGGTGTATTTTTCGATTTATAATGAAAGGAAAAGAGTGCCTGAAGGTGGTTTTGATGCCCAGAAGATGTATTACCAGAACTATGCAAAAAACAACGGAAGGGCATCAGACTGTATCGGCTGCCGGTTGTGTGAACGTGCCTGTCCGCAGCATCTTCCCGTTCCAGAATACCTCAAACAGGTTGCAACTCAGTTTGAAAATTAATTTTCAGCATACTGAATGTTTTATATATATGTTTTTTTTGTATAATGCTGGTATGTGTATATATACAAAAAACCGGGAGTTAGTATGACAGTACAGGAAGGCTGGAGGGAACCACTGCCGGACGGGGTGACGCTCCGTGTATTCAGCGGTGATACGCTGATTTTTTCTTCAGCGGGTAAGTGGCTGATGCCGCTTTTTGAGCTGGAGGATTTTATGCTGACGTACGACGGTTCCCGTGAAAATCTGAGTGCGCACGATACGGCTGTCGGAAAGGCCGCCGCCGTTATTATGGTACGGCTGGGTATAACCCGCATTCACGCAAATCTTGTAAGTGAACTCGCGGAAAAATATATTGCAGCTCTGAATGAAATGCACGGCGGAAGCGGGATTGTGCTGGCGGCGGACCGGAAAGTGCCGGAACTTATGTGTGCGACAGAAAAACAGCTGGCACCTATGGGCGATTCCGATGAAATGTACCGGATACTCAGGCAGCGGGCTAAACTGGTACGCGGCGTCGATGTTGTGGTGGAGCATGTTACGTGCCCTTACGGTTCTCTCCAGGATCTGTCTTTTGCGCTTCCGGCAGGAGGCAGTCTGCTTATAGTCGGAGAAAACGGTACCGGAAAGACGACGCTGCTCCGGTTTCTTACGGGTAATCTGCAGCCGGATCACGGTCTTATACGCATAGACGGGAAAAGTCCGCGCGCACTGAAGCCGCGTACAGTATGTTACGTTCCGCAGCAGCAGGATTCCGCACTGTTTCCTCTGTCCGTTGAGGAAGTTGTTGGTCTTGGAATACAGCGGAGCGCGCGCGGTGTCCGCGATCTTGTCCTTAATGCTATGGAACGGACCGGATGTACCGCTCTCCGCGGCCGAAGCTATACGTCGCTGAGCGGCGGCGAAAAACAGAAAATATCCATTGCACGCTGTCTTGCCCAGGAGGCAAAAGTGCTGCTGCTCGACGAACCTACATCCGCGCTCGACGAAAATGCGCGTTCAATGGTTGCAGAAATTCTGCGGTCGCTGTCGGTACGGGAGATTCCGACAATCATTACAGTGACGCACGATATGGAACTTGTGAAACAGCTCGGCTGGACTGCACTGACAATCGGGGATGCAGCATGAACACTCTGGCGCTGGCTTTTACAATTGTTCCCGTTGTCCGCGGTTTTGCCGCTATGCTGATTGCGGGAGCAGCCTTTCCGCTGTGCGGCGTCATGGTACTGCGGTTAGACCTTATTTCCATGCGCTACATGCTTATGCACGGCGTCATTCTGGGCGGTGCAATTTCGCTTGCGTTGTCGCTTCCGCTGTTTCCCGTTACGGCTGCTGTAAATCTCCTGCTTGTGTTTCTGCTTCTTTTGCTGTCGAAGGATAAAAGCTCCGGTTTCGGACCGGGAAGTGCGTCTGCAATGGTCGTTTCAATGGCGCTTGCATCGCTTATCATTCACAAATCAGGAGTAAACGCAAACAGTACGCTCAACCTGCTGTGGGGGAGTCCGTTTGCGCTAAGAAATGCCGATATTGCAGTTCTTGCTGTCCTTGCGGTATCTCTTGTTCTGTACATAGCATTGAACATCAGGACGCTGCTTGCGGTGTTTTATAACAGGGAAGTAGCGCGGTCTCTCGGTATTAATGTGGAATTTCATTATACCGTGATGGTAACGTTTATCGCGCTTGTTGTTGCGCTTGCCATGAAGCTGCTCGGTGCGCTGCTTATAGATGCCCTGCTCATTCTTCCCGTACTCACTGCTGCCCGTTTTTTAGCCGTATGGAACCGTGGTACGGGTGTTACAAAACTTTTTATAGTAAGTTCTGCAGCGGGTTTATGCATTTCTGCTGCCGGTTTTGTTCTTGCCGTTATATTTGATCTGCCGCCGAGTGCATCTGTTGCGCTTGCGGCGGGGGTATTGTATATACTTTTTTCTTTTGGAGGAAAAAAATGAAAAAATTACTGTTTGTAGTTATATCGCTTGCATGTACTGCAGCTGCAGTGTGTGCAAACGGTAAAAAAGATACTGCTCTGACTAAAACTGCTGCCGTTACAGTCAATACGGAGTTTACGGCATCTACCCCGTGGACAGCTGCGTTTGCGGATCTTGCAGGAATAGACGGCGTTCAGTCGATTGCTCCGGCAGACATGAGACATCCGCCTGAATATGAGATCACCGTATCGGACATTAAAAAAGTGACTGACAGTAAATATCTGCTGTATGCGGGTTATGAACGTATGATGAAAACGCTGGGTGATGCAGCCGGAAACGTGACGCTCATAAAGATTCAGACGGACAACAGTATAGCGACAGTCGAATCTCAGGCAGAACTTATTACAGCGTACACACATACTGAAGCGGAATGCACAAAGCGCGTCGCTTCCTATCGGAAAACAGTGGAGGACGGGAAGATTCTCGTTGCATCGAAGGGGCTTAATTCGAAAAAAGTCCTTGTCCATGCAATGCAGATATATCTTGCAAAAGATCTGGGACTGCCTGTAACGGATATGTTCGGTCCGGGGCCTGTCACCGCTGCGCAGCTTGCGAAGGCAAAGGATACAGGATACGACATCATCATAGACAACGTGCACAATCCTGTCGCTTCACCTCTTATGGAAGTATGCCCGGACGCAAAGCTCGTTGTCTGGCGTAACTTTCCCGAAACAACAGGACGCGGAGCGCTTGAACGTACAGTGCAGGAAAATATCGATGCACTTGTGAAATAAACTATTTGTTCTGAAGAAAAATTTACGGTGCGCAGTTTTTATCCGTATTTGACTTTATCGGTCAATTACAACGAAAAGAATTGACGGCATAAAGACTCTTCTTTATACTTTTTTTTCAGAGGATAAAATGATTACAAAGGCTCAGACTCCGTTTCTGCCGTCGGACGTAGGATATGATGAACGGCGGCTTGGTGTGTTGAATGCTCATTTTGAGCGTATTATAAAGGCCGGACATATTCAGTCGGCTAATTACTGTCTTTCCCGCTGCGGAAAAGTATTTGCAGATGCTGCTGTGGGTATGCAGTCTTATCTTCCTGATGAAACGCGGCCGCTTATGACTGGTAATATCAGAGGTGTTGCATCGGTGACAAAAATATTCTGTGCGACGGCACTGTTTAAGCTTGTTGAGGACGGACTTATCCGCTGCAACCAGCCGGCAGCCGATATTTTAAAGGAATTTGATACACCATCATATAAAGATATTACGATTGCACATCTTCTTTCACATACATCGGGGTTAAGTCCTGATTCCGGCTGTTTCCCGGATGCATATTGTAAAACTGCATGGGATTATATACGTACCATGAAAGATACTCCCTGGCTTGAGGCCGGATTGTCTAT
>JBAYAJ010000212.1:0-3872 GCA_041669845.1 Treponema sp. | reverse complement strand
TAAACAATATATTACGGTAACCGTTATGATCAAGCAGCCCGGAATGCTCCTTGTCAATATTGCTCTTTATAAAACGCCACAAAAAAGGAATAAACGGAACAAGAATGCTTGCAGCTACTATATAACCTGCCTCTTCAAGCGATGTTCCGGCCGCAATAAAATAGACATCCACGGCAAAAAGCATCGCAACAATGGTGATATACAATGCACGCACCGGATGACGCAGTTTATAATACACATTCTTTACAAGCGAAAAAATGTTATTCATCGTCCAGTAAAGGACAAGTCCTGCCGGACTGTTGTAAAGGATAACAAGAAAAACAGCTGCCATTACATACAGCTGGATTTTATCCCGCAGCTTGAACCCTCTTGTGTAAATTTCGCCGGCAATCATGTTAATGACTGTCATGGCTATAGGCAGTACGTTTACCGGAAACGATCCGATATGGAACATTGCGTCCTGTGCACCAAGATCCTTAATAAACAGGAACCCTGCACCCTTCAGCTGAGGAAGGTTCGACAGGAAAATATATGCAGCAAGAAAAAACGGAATCTGTATAAGAAGGCCGAACGAAGAACGAAGCGCCATAATCGGATGGTAATGATTCTGCCTGTAAAAGGTGGAAAGCATCATATACTGTTCATCGCCTTTAAAAACAGACCTGATTCTTTTTATTCCCGGTTCAAGATGTTTCTGAGTATTGCGTTCCACCTGCTGCCAGTGTTCCGCAACTATATACAGCGGCAGACATATGAGTGTCACTGCAATACTTACGCCTATGATCGAAACGCCGTGTCTGTAAAAAGTGGCATCAAACGCGACATATACCAGCTCAATAATCTGAATCAACGGATAAATAATAATCGTATACAAAACATTCCACATAATAAAATCCTGTAAAGTTCTTTTTTTATTCGTGCAGGGTTAAAATCCCGGCTGAAATACCTTAGAGAGTTCTAACCCCCGCTGCCTGCTGCGGGGGTTTTATTTCAGTCTGAAAACATAACCTTCAGCAAATTGCTGCAATAGCAGCAATTGTACCGTCAGCAGCGAAAGTGTCACAAATATATCAAATAAACAATTTCCAGGATATATCTGTTACAGATAATATTCCAAAGCCCACACTATACCTGTAAGAAAAACAAGAAAGACAAAATTGTAAACAGTAAATATTCTGAAATAACCAGTGTCCTGCCTGTTCACATTTTCAATTCTGAACAGTTTGTACGATATTATGCTCGCAAGAGAAGCTATAAGCGTACCAAGCCCGCCGATATTAACGCCGAGCAGAAGCTGCCGAGAATTCCGGGTAAACCCCGACAGCAGCAGAGCTGCTGGTACATTGCTTATTATCTGACTTACAAGAATTCCAGCGGCAAACACAGAAAACGGTCTGTCTAATATTCTCCGGAGAAAAACAGAAACAGCCGGAATATCCGAAACCGTGCCGGTAAAAATAAAAAAACCTGTAAACGTGAGCAGCAGACTGTAATCTATATGAAGGAAAAGACGTATATTGCACGCTGCTGCCGCAATCATGGTAACTGCAAACGCAATACGGTAATCAACTACACGGAATACAGCAAGGAGATTTACCACAAGAACAACGGTATATATGATACATTTTACAAAGCTTTCAATATATACTTTTCCAATATGCACTTCTATTCTTCCGGAATTACGTGTTTCATATAACACCGCTGCACAGAGCATAATAAGAGAAGGTATACCTATACGCAGTGTTACTCCAAAAAACGCAGCAGATGATATCTTGTAGAAAGAATACAAAAACAAATTCTGTGGATTACCCATCGGGGTAATACTCGATCCAAGATTAGCAGCAAGTGTTTCAAGTACTACAAGCACGGCAGTCATATGAGGAGTAACAATATCCGTAACAGAGTTACTGTTTGCCTTACGGCAGATTATAAGTGTAAACGGCACAAATGTAAGCAGTGCAACGTCATTTGTTACAATCATTGAACAGAAAAACACCATTCCGACGAGTGTAAAAAACAATACACGTATCGACGAACACAACTCAAGCACGCCGGCTGCAAGTGCATCCAGAACATGTATACTCCGGAACGCCTGTATCGTAAGCATAAGACAAAACAACTGCGCTAATACACGTACGTTGATACAGGCTAAGATACGTCCGCCGGAAGGATGCACTATACATACTGCTGCTGCAGCCAGAACAAGTGCCGTACTCATAACCGGTTCACGTTTCATATACGCAAAAAATTTGTTCATTCTTCTACCGTGAATCACTATGTTAACGAAAAAAGGACTGTTCTTCAATAAAAAAGAACAGCCCTTCTCCGCTGGATTTTTTTTTAATTATTTGCTGCCTGCTAACACTACTGAGCAAAACGGAGGAATTGAAATCTGTCCGTCGGAAGTAACCGCTGCACCGGAATATGTCGTAAATACCATCGGGAGATTATATTCCGCAGGAATCCGGACAGTAACACCGTTCGAAGATAAATTGTGCAGTACGAAGGCTTTCTCCGTATTACATTCCATTGCCCATGAAGATACAAACTCACTTCCGGTATTCACAGCCTTAAACCGGCCTTTATAAAGAGCCGGATGAGCTGTCTTTATGCGGATAATACGTTTATAGAATTGAAGCAGCGAGCCGGAGTTTTTCGTCTGTTCGGCTACGGTAAGCGTGTTCTTATTATAACGGGAAGTTTCCCACGTCGTCTGGAGTTTATCTTTACCGGGCTTATTCCACATCATCGGAGTACGAAGCTGTTCATCCGGTTTACCACCCATCATACCGATTTCCTCGCCGTAATAGATGAACGGGACACCTTCTGCAAAAATATACATGGCAGCTGCAAGCTTAAGCTGCGGAACCTGTCCGCGAAAAAGACCGGCAATGCGGTTCTGATCATGGTTCGAAAGGAAAGGTGCGTCTATATAATCCGGATTTGATTCAGCATACCGCTCATACTCACCCTGCAGCCCGTTGGCAAAACTGTTGTTACCTGCATTCCCCGACCGGACTTCATCGACTATTTTAGTTCCAAGATCAAAATGGAAATCCGAACCAAGCCCGGCCATATACTGTGCACGGGTAGAAGTCGGTTCCCAGACTTCACCTACCGTAAATGCATCAGGCCGTACACTTTTGTCGTATGACGTAATTTCTTTCCACCATGCAACACCTTTCTCCACCGAGTTCGTGCCTGCCGGTGTTTTTGCACTGTTGTAAACGTGACTGGCGGCATCGTAGCGGAAACCGGCAACACCCTTATCCAGCCAGAATTTCATTACTTTCTTAAATTCCTGACGCAGAGCAGGATCGTCAAGATTAAAGTCAGGCATATTACTGGCAAACAAACCTGCATAATAGTACCCTTTGTACAGATTCCAGACTTTGTGTCCCCATATCTGCTGATTAATGCTGTACTTTGGATCATCTGCGGATATCCAGCGGTACCACGTACGATGCGGATTATCGGGATTACGGGAGTCAATAAACCACTGGTTATATATAGAAGAATGATTGCACGTCATGTCCAGTATGACTGATATACCGCGCTTTTTACATTCATTAACCAGATTCTGAAAATCTTCCATCGTACCGTAATCAGGATTCGTCGAATAATAGTCGTCAACATCGTAACCATGATATGACTGCGACGGATAAACCGGCAGCAGCCAGATACCGGTTACACCGAGATCACTTGTTGTCAGATCATTACCGTCGTTCAGATAATCAAGTTTTTTTGTAATCCCGTTGAAATCGCCAGTTCCGTCGCCGTTGCTGTCTGCAAAAGAACGTACGAAGATGCAGTAATATACACCTTCCGACGGAGTACCGGCAGAACGGATTACAGGAGCAAGCTGTGTAACC
>JBAYAJ010000211.1:0-3890 GCA_041669845.1 Treponema sp. | reverse complement strand
TTTCGACGGTCTGCTTCATATTAACGATATGAGCTGGGGTCACGTTGCACGTCCGAAAGACTTTGTAAAGAAAGGACAGGAAATAGAACTCAAAGTAATCCGTATGGATTCTGCAGAAAAGCGTATTAATCTGTCTCTTAAACATTTCTCTGAAGATCCGTGGATGCATTTTGAGGAAAAATATCACGTTAATGATGTTGTAAAAGGTAAAGTAACAAAACTTACTGATTTCGGCGCTTTTATTGAGCTGGAAGAGGGAATTGAAGGACTTGTTCACATAAGTGAGTTCTCATGGACAAAAAAAATCAATAAACCGTCGGATATGGTCAATGTCGGCGATGTTGTTGAGTGCATGATTCTGGGATACGATATTCAGGCCGGACGTGTTTCTCTTGGACTGAAGCAGGTTACTGCGAATCCGTGGGATTCAATCGGTGAAAAATATCCGGTCGGTAAAAAAGTGAACGGCAAAGTTGTAAAGCTTACAAATGCTGGTGCTTTTATCTCCCTCGAAGAGGGGATCGACGGATTCCTTCATGCGGACGATATTTCATGGACAAAGAAAGTTAAGCATCCGGGCAGTGAACTGCAGGTTGATCAGGAAATTGAGGCTGTCGTCATAGAAAACGATGCTGAGAACCACCGTATCAAAGTCGGTATAAAGCAGCTTTCGGATAATCCTTGGAAACAGTTTGCGGAACAGTATAGACCGGGATCTACACTCGAAGGTGAGATTACGTCTATTACGGATTTCGGTCTGTTTGTAAAAGCTCCGAACGGAATCGAAGGCCTTGTGAATAAAGCAAATTTAAGCGAAGACCGTGACACGCCGTATGAAGAGGCTGTAAAGAATTACAAAGTAGGCGATAAAATCAACGTGTACGTTGTTGATGTCAATACAGAAAAGGAAAAAGTTGCGTTCTCCGTGCGTGAGTTCAAAAAAGCTCAGGAACGTGCTGAAATTTCACAGTATATGTCAAAGTCGGATGACGACGGTGCATATACATTCGGTGATTTCCTGAATACGCAGCAGAAAAACTGATTACCTTTGAAGATTGCGACGATGGACTCGATTGGTTTAGACGAACTAAAGACCCTCATCGAAATCAACAGCAGAATAAATTCTGATTATACAGACATAGACGCATTGCTGGTTTATATTCTTAAGTCGGCAATGCGTCTTGTTCAATGTGAGTCTTCGTCGCTTCTGCTTGTGAATAACGGTAACGATAACCTGCGTTTTGCTGTTGCTCTCGGACCTAAGGGTGATGAGGCAAAGAATATTCCGGTAGGAAAAAACAGCATTGCAGGATGGGTTGCAGCAAATAAACAGCCGCTTATACTGAACGATGTTCTTGGGGATTCCCGTTTTTCGGATCAGGTACAGAATAAGACGGGATATGTTTCCAGAACGATGATAGCAGTTCCTCTTTGTGTCCGTAATAGCTGCATTGGTGTTATTGAACTGATAAATAAAGCTGGTGCACGGAATTTTAACGGACATGATCTTGAAGTTCTTGATATGCTCTGCAATCAGGCTGCAATTGCATATGAAAATGCAGCAAGTTATCAGTCTGCAAAAGAAAAGATTTCAGTTCTTCAAAGTAATCTGTCTGCAAGCAGCGAATATCATCCGTTTATAGCGAAGAGTCCTGCCATGCTTGATCTTATGAAAATGATAGATGAGATTGCAAAAACAAATTTGTCCGTCATTATTACGGGTGAGAGCGGAGTTGGAAAAGAACTTTTTGCGGAGCAGATTCATCTGAAAAGCGACCGGGCAGGAAAGCCTTTTATCCGGGTGAATTGTGCCGCACTTGCTCCTAATCTGCTTGAAAGTGAACTGTTCGGTCATGTAAAAGGGGCGTTTACCGATGCAAAGACAGATCATAAAGGTTATTTTGAAACAGCCGACGGTGGAACGATATTCCTGGATGAGATAGGAGAAATGCCGCTTGAACTTCAGGCGAAGCTGCTTCGTGTTATTCAGTCAAAGACATTTCAGAAAGTCGGTTCAAGTGGTACGATTTCCGTCGATGTGCGGATAGTTGCTGCTACGAACCGTGATCTGGAACAGATGATGAATGCGCAGAAATTCAGAAGTGATTTGTATTTCCGGTTGAGCGGAGTTCCGATTAATGTTCCGCCTTTACGAAAACGTAAGGAGGACATTCCTGCTCTTGCTGATTTTTTTATGAAAAAATTCAGTATAGAAACGAAGAAAAATTTTAAGGGATTTTCGCAGACTGCCATGGACGCACTTTATTCATATTATTGGCCCGGAAATATACGGGAACTTGAAAATTCGATTGAACGTGCATGTGTTCTTGGAAAACCTCCGCTGATTAATGCGGACGATCTTCGTATAAATACTGTCGTTGTACCGTCGGCGGACAGCATTGTCGACAATATTGCTGCAGAGTGTGCAGGAGAATCAACAGCTGACCGTTCATTGAAGGAAGCGATGAACCGTTTTAAACGGGCATACGTACTGCGGATACTGGAAGAGACCTCTTGGAACAAGACAAAAGCTGGAAAAATACTTGGTATTCAGCGGACGTACGTGTCTCGTTTGTTAAACGAGCTGCACATTCGTGATGAGATATAGACAGCGTGAGAGTATGAGGAGTAAATAAAATGGCTGACAAAAAAATCAATAAAGCTAATGCTGATGAAAAAGTTTCAGGATATGTCATGCGACACCGTATGCCCATAATTATCATTACGGCTGTGGTTGTTGCCGGTATAGTTTTTTATAGTGTTTTTACGGTAATTACGTCAAAGTTAAATGAAAAAGGTATTGCGCGTATAGATACAATAGAATATGAACTTACAAAGGATTCTTCAGACCTGCCGGAAACGGAACTTGAGGCACGCCGTGCCGGTGCGATGACAAAAATTACACCATATCTTAAGAAGGGCGGAATTGTCGGTGTACGTGCCAATATGCTTGCTGCTGATATTGCCTATGAGCGTAAGAATTATGCAGACGCAAAGACATACTGGGCAAATACAGCTCGGAAAGAAAGAAAGGCGTATACTGCACCGCTTGCGTATTATAATGAAGCTGTCTGCTGTGAAGAAGCTAACGATCTTTCCAATGCCGTAATCCTCTACGGAAAAGCTGCGGATACGGACGAATTCATGCTTGCTGCACATGCACGGTTCAGCCAGGGGCGTGTATATGAATCACAGGGTGACTACAAAAAAGCGGCTGATGCCTATAACAAAATCAACGACAAGTTCCCCGACGACTCATGGGCTCATCTTGCGAAAACCCGCCTTATTTCACTGAAAGCCGGCGGAAAAATCGAGTAACCAGGCACATTCCTGTTTGTTTCTTTAATATGAATGAAGGCAGCAAAACGCAGAGAAGATATTGTTTACATTTTTTCTTTTCTCTGTCCGTATGCTGCCTTTTGTTTTTTTCCGGATGCGGCCTTGACGAATATTACATGGTTGAGGCCCCATATAATGTAAGAAACCAGCCGACGTACGATACATCGGATTATGCTCAGCGGTATTTTGATTTTTATACTAACGACAGCGGACAGACAGCTTCTTCCGAATTTGATTATCTTGGTACTGCTGTCTATTATAAGATTTTTAATAACTATTCAACAATGGCAAGTGCAGTAAGTACGATAACTTCCCTGAATTCGTCGACGACGTATTCTGCCGCAGCCGATAAAATGATAGAAACGTACAGCTATAAGGAGCTGAGCTATTATGATACAAGTTCCGGAGCGGTAAAGACTCCGTCGCCATTTTTACCGGATGCAGGTGGAAATAAACGCGTGTATATCCGTCTTATGAATTATCAGGATGGTAAATATACAGCAAAAATAATAATCGGTTGGGATGGAAATACGGACAGTTTATCTACTGCA
>JBAYAJ010000210.1:0-3916 GCA_041669845.1 Treponema sp. | reverse complement strand
TCGACGCTTTGCTCGCCGAATACGGGGAGAGGGGATCATACAGTGTCGTTTCGGTAAAGTATCCCGTCTCCCCGAGCGAACCGTACACTTCGTCCGTGCTGATGTGATGGAACAGTACGCCGTCACGCATGGTGCCGTCCGCCTGCTTCCAGTAATTACGCGCGCAGTCAAGCAGGGTAAACGTGCCCATCACGTTCGTTTTGATGAACGTCTCCGGTCCCAGTATGGAGCGGTCTACGTGGCTTTCCGCTGCAAAATGGACTATCGTATCTATGTCGTACTGCTTCAGGATGCGCTCTATCTGTGTCCTGTCACATATGTCTGCTTTTTCAAAGAAATACCGTTTCCCACCGTATTCCTTTTCTATATCGGCAAGGCTCTCAAGGTTGCCTGCATAGGTAAGACTGTCCACATTTATGATGTTTCCCGTGAATCTGCTTTCCTTACTGAACAGAAAATGGATGAAGTTGCAGCCTATGAAGCCTGCGCCTCCCGTTACCAGAATGTTTGTTAATTTCCGTGACATGTTTTTCCTTCCTGACTGTTTCCGCGCCATGTGCCGTGTATATCAAAGTAAGTACCGTTCCTGTTGAAGTTCTGATGTTTTCCGTCCTTTTCAGACAGAACGGGTGTCATGCCGGGGGCAATGCTGTCCCACCGGATGCCGATCTGCCCGTCATTCCACATGATGCCGCCTTCTCCTGCAGGATCATAAAAATCAGTACATTTATAGGCGAACACGGCAGTGTCACTCAGTACGTAAAATCCGTGTGCGAATCCTTCCGGAATGTAGAACTGGTTCTGCTTTTCACCGTCAAGAACTACTCCGTAATACCTGCCGAACGTCTCTGATCCGTTACGCAGGTCAACGGCTACGTCGTATACCTGCCCGCATACTGCCCGTACAAGTTTCCCCTGAGGATGCTGTGTCTGAAAATGAAGCCCCCGCAGGACGCCTTTTGAAGACGACGACTGGTTGTCCTGTACAAACGTCATCGTAAGTCCTGCGGCCTTAAACTCTTTTTCGCTGTATACTTCAAAAAAATATCCCCGGTTGTCGCCGAAGACTTTGGGCTGTACTTCAAACAGCCCCTCTATGACAGTTCCGTCAACCGTACATGGTGTAAAACTGAACGGCATGAAAATCTCCTGAGTTTTTTATCTGTCCGCAATGTATTCCAGATACCGCCCGTATTCGGTTTTGTATCCGGCTGCAAGTGCAAGCAGTTTTTCCTTTGTTATCCATTTGTTCCGGTACGCAATCTCTTCGATGCACGAGACATACAGCCCCTGCCGCTTCTGGATTGTCGCTATAAAGTTTCCGGCTTCAAGCAGCCCGTCGTATGTACCGGTGTCCAGCCATGCCATCCCCCGCCCGAGCAGCTCTACATTCAGAGTATGCCGTTCAAGATACGTGTTGTTGACTGTTGTTATTTCTATTTCGCCCCGGGCTGAAGGCTTTACATTTTCTGCTATTTCTACGACGGTATTGTCATAAAAGTACAGTCCCGGTACGGCATAATTACTTTTCGGATGTTCCGGTTTTTCTTCAATTCCGAGGACTTTCCCGTCTTCCGCAAACTCAACGACACCGTATGCTGAAGGATCTTTTACGCAGTAGCCGAATATGACCGCTCCGCCCTGTGTTTTAACACGTTCTGAGGCTTTCTGCAGGCTCTGCGTAAAACTCTGGCCGTAAAAGATGTTGTCCCCGAGTACGAGGGCAACGGTATCTCCGCCTATAAACTTCCTGCCCACGATGAACGCATCTGCAAGACCCCGCGGCTTGTCCTGTACGGCATATTCGAACTTCATTCCCAGCCATCCGCCGTCACCGAACAGTTCTTTGAATACACTTATGTCGCGGGGAGTGGATATAATGAGCACTTCACGGATCCCTGCAAGCATAAGGACGGACAGCGGATAGTAGATCATCGGCTTGTCATATAACGGAAGTATCTGTTTCGATACTGATTTTGTTATCGGATACAGGCGCGTTCCTGATCCGCCTGCCAGTATTATTCCTTTCATATTGCAACTATTATAACACGCTTAAGCCGTGTACGGCAACTTCATTCAGATGTGCAGGTATATATTTCGCGCATCAGTTGTTTCCCCGTTTTTGTGCGGAATATATTTTTATACGCGGATTCTGCTGCAGCTTTTCGTTTATCGGAATCAGAGAAGTCTTCAAACAGATTCACAAGAAAGTCTGCTTCAACAAGAATCTGATAGTCTGCTTCAGTTATGTTCGTATAGGTGTGATGGTGTCCGACAAGCCAGCATACCCGTTCGATTATATTGTCGGCATAGTAGAGATCTGAGAGCATTTTTTTTGCTTCCGAAGGCCCCTCCTGTTCCTGATACATACCGCTGCTGCTGCCGTATTTTTGTTCACTCAGATGGATGCCGATATCGTGAACAATGGCAGCTGTCTCTGCATTCTGACGGATCATTGTATCGACCTGTTCTCCGTCGCAGAGCAGCTGCGTAAATTCGTATACTTTGAGAAAATGATGGATCCGTTTCGGGTCATCTTTATCATATGAAATCATTGCGCGCAGCAGCGGAGTATTATTCATAATACACCTCGTTATTTTTTAAGCAGTGCAGCGAATGGATTATATCCTTCGTCATCCGTATTCTGTCCGGCCATATATTTTGCGGTTGTTTTGTCCTGCTCTACAGATGTTGTCGGTGTAAGAGAGAGACGTTTTTCTGAAGTATTTATATCCTTAACAGAAACAGTCATTTTGTCTCCTTTTTTAAATAACTTACTTAAATTCGAGTTGCGGTCAATGCCTTCCATTTCTGAAACATGGACAAGACCGTCAAGCCCCGGTTCAAGTTCTACGAATACACCGTATTGAGCGATTCGCGAAATAAAACCGTCGTGCTTTGAGCCGACGGGATATTTTTCTACAGCGGAATCCCACGGATCAGCCAGCAGTGCTTTCATGCTTACGGAAACGCGTTCGTTTTTCCAGTCTGTTTTGATAATTTTTGCTTTGATTTTCTGGTCTGTTTTCAGCAGCGTACTGATATCGGTTACACGGTCGAGCGCAATTTCTGAAATCGGGAGTAGTGCCTGAAAACCGTCGATATCTACGAATGCACCGTAACTCTGAAGAGATTTTACTGTTGCATCGATGATCATGCCTTCTTTGAGTTTGTTCTGCAGCGCAGCCATTGATTTTGCGTGTTCGTCTTCCATAATGACACGGTTCGACACAACAATGTTGCGGCCGTCGTTTTTATATTCCTGAATCTTGAACGTAAGATGCCTGCCGATGAAAGCAGTACTTTCATCTTTCTGTCTGTATCCCATCTGCGAGTACGGACAGAATGCACGGTTTGTTCCTATCATTACTTCGTATCCGCCTTTAATTTCCTTCTCGACATGTCCTTCAACCGGTATACCGTTATTGAAGGCGTTCTCAAGCATTTGTTTGTCAGCCTTCCCGCCGCTGATTTTTGTAGTGAATTTCATTTCACCATTTTCTGTTCCGGTGAAGTATGCCTTTATTTTGTCCCCTTCCTGGACCGTACACTTCCCATTTTCATCGGTAAGTTCTGCACGGTCAAGAATACCTTCACTTTTTGCGTTAAGGTCAAGAAAAATGGTGTCTCCGGAAATTGCGACAATTGTAGTTTCAATTTGTTGTCCGGGTTCGAACATATTTTTCATTCTGTTTATACTCCTGTAGAAAATCAAGCACGGCAGGGCGAATGTGCAATACCGCGCATGTCAGCTATTGTAGCATATCCTTTACGTTTCATAAATGCCGTAAGCCCTTTCAGCACTTCAATCATGGTAAGCGGATTAGCAAACGTGTTTGTCCCGACTTCAACTGCACTTGCACCTGCCATAATGAATTCGACGGCATCTTCCCATTTCTGGATGCCGCCTATGGCT
>JBAYAJ010000209.1:0-3988 GCA_041669845.1 Treponema sp. | reverse complement strand
TTCCAGTGCCTTAGCCATGCGCAGGTTCATTAAGAAATCGGTAAACGTAACATTATAGGTTGTCTTTATGAGACGGCTCAGATAAAACGGACTTATGCCTATCTGGTCTGCGACACTGCTGAGAGAAATCCGTTCACTGGCATGTGCCTTAATAAAGGCAACTGCTTTTACTGCATATGGGTTCTGCGGTTCACTGCCGTCTCCGCTGTATATTTCAGCTGCATGAACAAGTGCATCTGCCAGTTCTTTTTTCCCGGTAATATTCGTATATTCTTTTCTGGTACGGAAAAGCGAAATACACAGCGATGAGGGGATATCAGGTGTATCTTTTGCTGTCTGGCAGATAACTGTAAGAAAATGGTCCGGTTCGGGAATATGCTGCTGCTTTTCAAGTTCGTCGATGAACCTGAGCAGGTCGGAAACAGCTCCGCGCCGCAGACGGTACAATACTTCCGTTGCCGTTTTTTCCTCCCGGCTGTTTCTAATAGTTACTGAAGCGTCGTGGGTAAATAAATACAGGCCGCCGGCAGCAGCGGGCTGCAGTACTTCTATACTTTCTTTATATGCTCTGCCCATATCGGAAAAATCTTTGTATACGGCACTTACTCCTGTTAAAAAATCTACGCCGAATACGGAACCTGCAGCCTGACGGAATGTTGTAAGCACATCAGTAATCCAGTCCTGGGGTGTCCCGGGAAGAGAACAGGGGACGAAAACAAGCATGTTTGTGCTCATGAATGAAAGCGAAAGCATGTACTGGCACAGGCTGCCCATAAGTGCAGAAAGTTCTTCTTTTGAGATAACGTTCTTCCGTACGAGTGACGCATAGAGTGCTTCTGTGCCGTGCGATGGAATCATGTTCACCATATACATTCCGGAGAATGTCAGTTTCCGCAGTTTGTAGTACGTCTGGAAGCTTGAATATGCCGGTCTGTCCAGAAAAATAGAATAGAGAATTTCATTTTCCATGATGGGCAGCATCCGGGTGTCTATATCGGCCAGCCGTTTCAGATTTTCCTGTTCATTACGTAACTGTTTTATGTCGTCTATAATTCTGCGTATAGTATCGACTGTTTTTTCCCGCTTGTCTGATTTTAATAAATAGGCACTCACTTTTAAATCGATCGCCTGCTGCATATAGGAAAAATCATTGTAGGCGGTGAGCAGGATGAATTTTGTTCTGCAGTTCCTGTTCTGTAAAAACTGGATTGCGTCTATTCCGTTTATGACAGGCATGGTAATATCTACGATTGCTATGTCGGGATTATACTGTTCTACTATACTGATGAACTCTGCACCGTTACCTGCGGAAGCGACAAGCTGTACGTCGTACAGCTCTGTCATAATCATGAGTTCCAGGGATTTCCGTGCCAGTTCTTCGTCGTCGGCAGTTACTAAAGTAATCATACGGCAGCAGCCTCCTGTTGTACCGGCAGTGAAAACCCTACGGTAGTTTCCTGTGCGCTGCTTTCCAGAACAGGCTGTACGTCGCCGTTAAAAAAATATGACAGGCGCTGGTATACATTTCTGATGCCTATTCTGCTGCTTGTCCCGGTATTTCTGCATTCGAGCAGAATCCGTTCTTTTTCACGTGAATCAAAGCCGCAGCCGTTGTCCTTAACGAGTATATTCAGGCGTCCGTTTACAGTATGCACGCTGATGACGATTCTGCCGCCGTTTACGGTATCTTTGAGTCCGTGCGTGATTGAATTTTCAACGAGCGGCTGAAGCACCATGGCCGGTATGCGTATCTGCAGAGTATCGTCGTCTACATCAAAGGAAAACGCGATACGTTCTCCGAACCTTTTTGTCTGCAGCAGCACGTAATTTTTAATATTTTCCGTTTCTTCACTGAGCAGAACCGGTACCGACAGGTTCGCTAAATTGTATTCCAGCAGATCTGCGGTCGCTTCTATAAGATCATACGTATTCCGTGCATTTTCCATAGCTGCCGTCGATTTTATCATGTTCAGTGTATTAAACAGAAAATGCGGGTTTATCCGTGACTGCAGCAGCTGAAGCCGGCTGTTCTGCAGTGCTCCGTTTGTTGCCAGTTGTTCTATCTGCGCGTTCTTTAACATGTCGCGTACTTTTGAATTTTCCTGAATTTCCTGGAGCTGGTTCTGTATTGTTTTTACCATCTCGTTGAACACGAAAGAAAACAGTGCAAGTTCATCGTTCGATTCAATTGCTACATTTCCCTGAAAATACGGATTCTCCTTGATTTTACCGGCGAAAACCGTGAGCTTCTTCAGCTGTCCTGCTGTTTTCGATATTGACTGTACATAGAAAAAGGAAATGCAGAGTGCAAGAAGGAAGAGCACTGCAATAATGCACCAGCTGCGTAAATTCTGCCGTTCAATTGCCGCTTCTTTTTCACGGATCATCGCTACTTCTTCGGAGAATACGGTTTTGAAATTAGTATCGATATAGGAAATCGTGTATTGAACATCTTTAAATTTATTCAGTAAAACCTGGGTATTTGAATCGTCGGAACCACCGGGTTCTTCTTCTTTTGTCTTTTCAAGCAGCGCAGACAATTCTTCGCACTGGTCAAGAAAGGTATCTACCAGACTGCAGTAATCAACTACAGAACGGGATGCCCGGAATGTGCGCTGATATCTGAAAATAACGTTTTTACGGCGGGCTTCATCTATTTCTTTCTGTATGCCGTCCATCTTATCAAACCGCTGGTACATATATCCAAGGGACAGTCTGCTGTTTATGGAATCAAGCTTCTGTGAAAAATCATTCAGATTGATCTGAGAATCGATGAGTTCCTGATATTCGTGATAGATACGTCTTCCGTTGTTCAGGGTGAGTGCAATTGTGACTGACAGTAAAACAATGGCGGTCAGACTGATGAATGATTTCTGAACCATCGTTATATGCTTCTTATTTTTCAGAAGCCGCATCTTTATACTCCACGGGTGTTATGAGTTGTCCGGAAGAAAAACTTCCTTTTTTTCTGAAATCGTTCAGCTCTCTTACTGCATAATAGCCTATATTGAATTTCTGCTGAACAATCAGTCCGCAGTAGTAGTGTTTTTTTAATGCCAGAAGACCTTCCTGTGAATCGTCGAATGCGATGATTTTTAACCGTGGTGTCTGTTTGATAACCGGATAAATAGCCATAGCTCCGGTTCCTTCAAGACATATCACTGTATTGATTTTACTGTTCTGTACGTATTTTTTGTAAATATCCTGTATGCGGAGATAGTCGAAATGGTCATACTGGATTTCTTCTATTTTCATAGAGGGGTGCTGGTTCACGACCGACTTTAAACCTTCCAGCCGCATTTCCAGATTGTAATATTCAGGATCTCCGCTGATGACGCCTATGACGGCTTTGTTGCCGGACAGTTCTGCGGCTTTCTGCCCGATCAGTTTTCCTGCGTTGAAATTATCGCTGCCGACATACAGAGAGGCGTTAAAATTCCGCATGGGAGTATCTATAAGAACGACAGTTATTCCTTTGTCTTTTGCATTCTGCAGTATATCCTGATATCCCTTATATTCCGATCCCGGCAGCACAATGGCATCGGCTTTTGCTGCGATGGACATGCGTATCAGGTCTATCATCTGTTCGTTGTCATAATTCAGACTGGGGTAGTACACTTTTACGTCCAGATTAAAATCAGTTCCCCCCTGCTGCAGTCCCTGAACGACGAACGACCAGTATGATCCGTCATCCTTATGGGGAATGATGCATGAGATTCTGTAATGAGTGAACGGGTCATCGTTTTCTGCTTCTGCCGCCGTCTGCTTTCCTCTGCATGACACGAAGGAAAGCAGGGCAAGCAGTACGAAAAGCCCTGTCCTGTACCGGCCGTTTTTCATGGATATTCCTTTATCTGCAGAACCTGTCAGTCTGCTTTTCTGTTTTTTCTGACATCAAGTGCTACTGCTGCTATTATGATAACGCCCTTAAAGACATTTTGCCAGTAAGAACTTATACCGATAAACGTAAGTACTAATTCGTAAGCGA
>JBAYAJ010000208.1:0-4003 GCA_041669845.1 Treponema sp. | reverse complement strand
CCATCGACTGAATAGACTTTCTTTTCCATAATTAGTCACCTTCTGTCGTTATTTCTTTACCGCGGACTTGACGATCAGCGTACAGTCTTTATTCCCGGGAACAGCCCCGCGAACCATAATTACCTTTAATTCAGGATCAACTTTCACAATTTTAAGATTCTGAACAGTAATGCGTTTGAACCCCATATGGCCAGGCATTCTGATGTTTTTAAAGCTGTGACCAGGAGTTGTACACATTCCGGTACCGCCCTGCTCACGATGAAATTTTGATCCGTGAGATGCGCGTCCGCCGTGCATTCCCCAGCGTTTCATAACACCCTGGAAGCCTTTACCCTTGGAGGTAGCTGTAACATCAAGAAAACGTGAACCGTCGAACAGTTCAAGACCAATCTGGTCACCAATTTTCATATCGGCTTTTTCAAAGTCACGGAACTCTTTAAGAGTCCGTTTCGGGGTAATGCTTTCAGGAAACTGGCCTTTATATGCCTTTGTAAGCGCCACCGGTTTTACTTCATCAACACCGAGGACGACAGCATTATAGCCGTTATTTTCCTTTGTTCTAGTAGCAACGACAGTGTTCGGATCGATGCGGATCACGGTTACCGGTATCAGGTCACCGCTTTCATCGAAGATCTGTGTCATTCCTACTTTTTTTGCAATCAGACCTTTCATTCTGATATTCTCCTATAAGCCGAAGATTTTTATTTCTTCGTCTCTTATCGGCCGCCGTCCCGGATCCACAGGACCGTACCGTTTATTTCAGCAGTTCTGTCTGACAGACAGAATTTACTGCTTTACTTTTACTTCAACACCGGCAGGCAGTTCCAGCTTCATAAGTGAATCCATCACATCGGAAGTAGGATTAAGGATGTCGATAAGACGCTTGTGCGTGCGCATCTCGAACTGCTCACGTGACTTTTTATTAACATGAGGCGAACGAAGCACCGTAATCTTATTGATTCTTGTCGGAAGCGGGATCGGTCCGGAAACCTTAGCACCTGCTTTCTGTACAGTCTGCACGATGGCTTTTGCACTCTGATCGATCACTTCTGCGTCATATGCGCGCAATGTGACACGAATCTTACCGTTAGCCATTATTCCTCCAATCGTAAGGGCGGAATCTGAAATCCAAAAAACCGCAGATCCCGTCAATTACGAAATTACGCCATAATCTTTACAACCTGTCCGGACGCGATCGTATGACCACCTTCACGGATAGCAAGTTTAAGTCCCTCGTCCATAGCGATTGGGTGAATAAGTTCACCCATGATCTTCACATTGTCGCCCGGTTTTACCATCTGAACACCCGGTTCAAGTTCGATTGTTCCGGTAATATCTGTTGTACGGAAATAGAACTGCGGACGATAGCCTGTAAAGAACGGCTTTTTGCGTCCACCCTCAGCTTCAGTAAGAACGTAAATCTGAGCCTCGAACTTTGTGTGCGGATGAATAGTACCCGGTTTCGCAAGAACCTGACCGCGTTCAACATCTTTTTTGTCAATACCACGAAGAAGAATACCGACGTTATCACCAGCCATACCCTGATCAAGAGTCTTCTGGAACATTTCAATGCCGGTTACCGTTGATTTAGCAGTCGGTTTAATACCAATGATTTCAACTTCATCATTCATATTGATAATTCCACGTTCAATACGGCCTGTTACAACCGTACCACGTCCCGTGATTGTAAAGATGTCTTCAATCGGCATAAGGAACGGTTTTTCATCATCACGGACAGGATCATCAAACCATGTATCCATTGTCGTAAGCAGTTCCTCAATACACTTTGTGTTGGCAGGATCTTCAGGATTATTCAAAGCCTTGAAAGCAGACCCCCTGATGATCGGTGTATCTTTTGAGAAACCGTATTTTGCTACAGTGTCTTTTACATCCTCGACAGCCATTTCGATCATGTCATTTGCTTCAGAAGCATCAAACTGATCACATTTATTAAGAAATACGATGATTTTCGGAACACCAACCTGACGGGCAAGAAGAAGATGCTCTTTTGTCTGAGGCATACAACCATCAGGAGCCGAAACAACAAGGATTGCTCCATCCATCTGAGCTGCACCAGTGATCATGTTTTTGATATAGTCAGCATGTCCCGGGCAGTCGATATGAGCATAGTGGCGCTTATCTGACTGATACTCAAGGTGGCGGGTATTAATTGTAATACCACGTGCTTTTTCCTCAGGAGCATTATCGATTTCATCATACTTGAGAGCATGGTCACCGTACTTGCGTGCACAGTACTGTGTGATAGCAGCTGACAGAGTGGTCTTACCATGGTCTACGTGGCCGATGGTTCCAACGTTCATGTGAGGCTTAGTTCTAATGAACTTTTCCTTTGCCATGATTTTCTCCTTGCCGGATTTTTCTGGTCCGACATACTTGATTTTATGTGTTGCACTTTAAGCCAGAACGGGTCAGTTTTCTACAGAAAACGACGCATTCGCATACACACTATTAATTGCCTGGATTGATAAAATGAGAAGTGATAAAACGGATAAAGAACTTTTCGTTCCCGCACAGTATTCCCTAATTTCGGAATACTCTGGGCCGGCACCACCGATCATCATCAAACTTAGCATTTTGATAACTGGTTTGGCATCCTCGAGCCTGACGTCTGCAAGCAGACCAGTCAGAGACCCTTTATGCGTTCCAATTATCAATCTATATCACCTGCCGACGGCAGCTGAATATCGCAAATAAGGGCTGTATTTACCTGAAAGCCGCTTTTCAGCGGCTGACTTTACGGTAATACCGGACTTTTTAATCCGTCTGACTCTCAAAGAACCCTCAACTGCCACTACCTGATTTCAGATACTGACAGAGTTCTTCAGTTATACACTTTTTAGAAATTTGTTTCAAGTGGCTGGACATTAAAAAATGACATCATGTCATTTTTTAATGTAGCACGAATTAATTGCATACTATTATGGAAAGAACTGAATCTGCAGGAAGGAAAACATAAACCATGCGGTGTTCAACTTTGCTGCCTGTAGTAAAAAAACTGCCCGTCGGAAAGGACGGGCAGTTTTGCAGAGCGGGTTTTCGTAAGAAAACCCGTGAAACAGAAAAAAACAAAGTCTTTTCCTGCAACCGGTACTACCATCTGTAATGAGCAAAGGCCTTATTAGCTTCTGCCATTTTATGAGTATCTTCCTTCTTTTTAAAAGCAGTACCAGTATTGTTATACGCATCAAGCAATTCAGCAGAAAGCGTATCTGCCATACCGTGACCGCTGCGGGAACGTGCTGCGTCAATAACCCAGCGCATGGCAAGAGCCTCCCGGCGTGAATCACGAATTTCTATCGGAACCTGATATGTTGCACCACCAACACGACGAGATTTTACTTCAACCATTGGTTTTACATTTTCGATAGCTTTTAGAAATACTTCAAGCGGATCTTTATCAGTTTTAGTTTTGAGATTATCCATTGCTGAATAAACAATTTTTTTGCAGGTATCTTTCTTTCCCTGAAGCATCATGCGTGTAATAAATTTAGAAATAACCTTGCTGTTATATTTGACATCCGGAGTAACCGGACGGTCAATGGACTTCTTATGTCTTCCCATACTGTACCTCCGTTATCCTTATGCCTTTGGTCGTTTAGCGCCATATTTTGAACGACCGCGCTTGCGCCCATCGACGCCGAGAGTATCTTTTGTTCCGCGGATAATATGGTAACGTACACCAGGAAGATCCTTTACACGTCCACCACGGACCAATACGACAGAGTGTTCCTGCAGATTATGTCCGATACCCGGAATATATGCAGTAACTTCAATTCCATTACTTAAACGGACACGTGCAATCTTACGAAGAGCAGAGTTCGGTTTTTTCGGTGTCATAGTCATTACACGTGTACAAACACCACGTTTCTGCGGACAGGAATTAAGCGCGGGAGCTTTTGTTCTGTTAGCAGCAGACTTGCGACCCTGATGAATCAGTTGATTTATTGTAGGCATTGCCTATCTCCTATTATTTAGTTCCGGT
>JBAYAJ010000207.1:0-4005 GCA_041669845.1 Treponema sp. | reverse complement strand
TATTTTTCCTTTTTCAAAATCTACCTGTTTTGCCATTATATGGTAGTATACTGTTTTTTTCCGCTTTTCTGTATACGCAGCATTGTTTTTTGAAAATCCCGGATTATCCTGTTGGTATGGAGGTAGATTACTATGGAAGATTTTCTTTTGGGAGCAGTGATGCTCTTCCCGTATAATTTTGTTCCTCAGGGGTGGCATCTCTGCGACGGTTCACTTCTTGATATACAGACCAATCCCGCTTTGTATTCCCTGATTGGAACAACATTCGGTGGAGACGGCAGGACTACATTCGGACTGCCGGATCTGAATTCAAAGGACTGCCCGATCGCAAAAAACGGCACCATCAATTACTGCATCTGTATGCAGGGAGTATACCCGATGCGTCCCTGATATTGCATCCGGCAGGCTGTAGCTGGTTTAAGACGTATACACCGGTGGATTATCTGTACTGTTTCTGTTAATATACTTGATATTGTCTCAGGATTTTGTCCGGCGTTTTACAGGAGCAACGGAAATGGAACAGAATACACAGACAGCCGTACTGCCGGCTGCAGAAGAATTCAGAAACAGAGTCATTCTTAAAGCTGCAAAAATTACAAAAGTTGAAAAACATCCCGGCGGAACGATGCTGTATATTCTGACTCTTGACGCAGGAGACCCGGAACCACGTCAGATAGTCAGTTCAATTGTTCCCTTCTATACAGAAGAAGAACTGCCGGGAAAAACAATCGTACTCGTCTATAATTTAAAACCGGCCAATTTCCGGGGAGTGCGCAGTAACGGCATGCTGCTTGCAGCATCCGATCCCTCCGTTACGGATCATGAAACATGCGAAGTACTTTTTGCCCCGCAGTTTGCCCCCGGTACGGTTTTAGAACCGGAAGGTCTTACGCCGCCGGACGGACAGCTGTGCTACGTAAAGCCTGAAAAATTCTTCTCCATGCCGCTGTATACAAAAGACGGCTTCGTGGAAACCGGCGGAAAAAAAATAGGTGCCGGCGGTATATGGCTGACTGCCCACGTCTATGTAAACGGTGCCGTAGGGTAACACACCCACTGAGGCAGTGTATTTACCGGAGAAACTATACTCGATGAAAGCAGCAGAATTGTTGACCATGAGGCCTGTGGCGGGTAATCAGAGCGGAAGATGTATCCGGAATATCGATCCTTTTTTTAAAGTACTCCCGGCGGTAATAAATCCTCCCATATTTTCAGTTATTTCCTGACTTATCGACAATCCTATTCCGTTTGAATTCTGATTGTTTTTTGTGGTAAAAAAAGGAGTAAAAATTTTATCCATATTTTCTCTGGGAATACCGACACCGGAGTCCTGTATTTCGATAATGATATACGACTTTTCTTTTATGCTGTTTTTTTTACACCTGATCACGAGTTCTCCTCCGTCGGGCATGGCTTCTATACCGTTCAGCATGATGTTCAGCACCACCTGTTTCAGAAGATCAGGATTGTACTGAACGACTGCATCATATTCATAAACGAGATTCAGTGTTATCCCCTTTTTCTGAGTATCGGGAACAAGCAGTTTTGCGATTTCATTGATAAATAAAGAAAGCTGCATACCCGTATTATTAATCGAAAGTTTTTCTTTCCTGATTTCTCCGACGCGTTCTATAAGCCTGCTGATCCTTTTTACTTCATTTTCAATATTCTCTGCATCTTCGGAAATTTTTACGGCTGAATTTTCATTCTGTATCAGTTCAAGATAATTAAGTATGATTCCAAGAGGATTCTTGATTTCATGCACGACTTTCCGTATGTGCTGTTCGGTCTCATACTTTTTATTGTTTTCTATAATTTCTTTACTTATGTCGGAACCGTCGGATTTTCTGCTGAATATAAGGAGCATCCCTAGATAAGAATCATCTTCGTCCAGCACCGGCGAAAAAAAAACGGTTGCCTTCCGTTCAGAGTCGGATAAATCAAGCGACATGGGCGATTCATTTTTTATTTCATTTTCGATTCGTTCAATAAGTCCGTCAGTCAGTCCGATAACGCGGGAAAGCGGTTCGGACAGCAGTGTTGTCGGTTCCCGTTTCAGAAATTTTTCCGCAGCTTTATTGTACAGCACAATACTTTGTTTTGTATCGGTTACGAGTAAAGGAAAACCGACACTGTTTACTATACCGTCATAAATCTGTTTTATATAAAAGAGTTCAAAATTGCTTTTTTCAAGTTCTCCACGGGAAAAGATTGATGAGCAGGCTATCTGAATCAGCTGCATCTTATCCGTTGCTGAAGCCTGTATTGTTTTTAAGATTTCACCACGGGACATGATCGATATTCTGTCTGAAAAGTGGAGAATTCTGTCCGGATCTTTCGAACAATACAAAACAGACATTCCACGGTTCACCAGTAAAAGAAAAATGTACTGAAGTTTTTCTATAATTTCAGCACCTATCGTCGACCGTATCTCATCCAGAAGATTCTCGTCAATGAGTAAAAGACGCGGCGACGCACAAATACTTCTTGCTATCGGAAGAAGCCTCCGCTGAGCGGCAGGTATATCTGAAACCTTCTTATCCAGGTCGATATTGACCGACAATTCCGAAAAAAAATCGGCGGCCCTTTTTCTCATACTGTCCCAATCGCGCATAAATAAATTCTTCTTCAGCATACGTTCGCAGAAAATATTTTCAAAGACGCTCAGATTAAGAAATTCTTTTGGTGTATTGTCTATAAGTTCAATTCCGAGATGAAGGAATTTCCGCGGAGAAAAAGAAGTAATCTGCCTGCCGCCGAAAAAAACTGTTCCGCCATCGGGTAAAATTTCTCCGGCGAGAACTTTTAACAGGATTGATTTACTTTCCTGATCGTCGCTGAAAACGGAATGAATTTCTCCTTTCCGGACCGAGAGTGTAATGTTTTTTAAAACTTCCTTATCCTGAGAAACGACGTGCAGATTCCGGATGGAAAGTAAATCACCGCTGTTATCAGACAAATTCATATTTGATGTGTAATTCCTTTATCTTGTTATAGAGGGTTTTCCTGCTGATGTGTAAAAGTTTGGCGGTTTCCGCTTTATTCCCGTTTGTTTTCTGCAGCGCTTCCAATATATACTTCCGCATGTATTCGTCTCTGTATTGTTCCACATTCCTGGAAAACGATTTTTTGCCGCTCTCCGCTGTTTCTTTTATTTCCTGTGCGGGAGTATAAATACTGTCGGGTAAATGTTCGAGAAGCAGATCAGTACCGTCGCATACTATGACGGCGCGTTCGACGGCGTATTTCAGTTCACGGATATTTCCCGGCCACGGATATTCCCTGAATACGTCAAAAACTTTCCCGTCTATCTGCCGGATCTGCTTGTTGTATTTAGAGTTGAATTTAGTAAGAAAAAAATAACTCAGTTCTTCAATATCGCAGAGTCGTTCCCGAAGCGGCGGTAATTTCAGATAAAGTCCCCGTAACCGGTAATATAAATCAAGACGGAATCTGCCTTCTTTTATCAGTAAATCTATATTCTGATTGCTCGCTGTAATGATGCGCGTATGAACGGAATGCTCTCTGGTGGAACCGAGTCTGGTAAAAGTAAAGTCCTGCAGTATACGGAGCATTTTCGACTGCAGCACAAGAGGCATATCCCCTATTTCATCCAGAAAAAGGATGCCGCCGTCGGCCTCCTCAATTTTTCCGGTTTTACGCTCAATGGCTCCCGTAAAAGCTCCCTTTTCATACCCGAAAAGTTCTCCTTCAAGTAAGGTTTCCGGAATGGCGGCACAGTTTATCTTAACATACGGGGCATCTTTCCGTTTATTCAGCGAATAAATATAATCTGCTATAACTTCCTTTCCGCAGCCGCTTTCTCCCGTAATAAGAATCGGAATATCGGTTGAACTGAATTTACGGGCAAGCTCACAGATTTTAATAAAATTGTCGTTCTGTGACTGCAGGAGCATTTCGGAAGAAGAAAATATTTCTTTCGGTCTTTTTTCCGCTATGAACTGTCTTATCATTACCAGTAATTCATCAAATTTAAATGGTTTT
>JBAYAJ010000206.1:0-4048 GCA_041669845.1 Treponema sp. | reverse complement strand
GCAGCGTGACGGCAGCGGCGACAACAACTGGATTCCGTATTCAGGAACGCAGAAAATCAATGTTGTTTCAAAGTTTAAGAACTACAGTATTAAGTTTCAGATGGAAGAACCAACTGACAAAGCGACGATACTGAGCATCTCGATGGGAGCTGTTAACGGAAAGAGTATTGATAAAAAACATACTGTTACGATTGATAACATCAAGCTTGTTGAAGTGAAGAAATAATTGACACATGTATCATACTGATATATTATATATATCAGTATGATACATAGAGGTCTTATGAAAAGACAGAATGTCCGCAGACTGCTTCTTATTACAGCTCTGCTGCTTTTTCCGGTAACGATATGGTATTTTTCTCCGTATTTTATTATACGGAGTGCGCTGGAGCACATCATGAACGGTAGTTCCATCGTTTTCGGACTGATGTTCATAGGTTCTGCCTTTTTCGGACGCGTATGGTGTGCCGCATTCTGTCCTGTTGCAGGCCTTCAGGAATGTGCCTTCCTCATTACCGATAAAGAACCAAAGCAGGGATGGCGGAATAAGGTGAAATACGGTATCTGGGTAGTCTGGGCTGCCGCCGTAGCAGCATGCTGGATTGTCGGACACGGAGATTTTAAAATCGATTTTTTATATGCAACTGATCACGGCATTTCCATTTCCAACATCTATACCTACGTTACTTATTATGGTATTATCCTGCTCTTTTTTATTCCGGCAGTAACAGCCGGGAAACGGACTGCATGCCATTATTTCTGCTGGATGGCGCCTTTCATGATTTTCGGTTCCAGAGTGGGACAGGCTCTTCACCTTCCACAGCTGCATCTTTCAACCCAGAAAGAAAAATGCATATCATGCGGAAAATGCCGCAAAGCCTGTCCGATGAGTATCGACGTGCCGTCCCTTATTCCGCTCGGTCAGATCAGAACGGCGGAATGCATTCAGTGCGGTGCATGTGCCGATGCCTGTCCGAAAGATGTGCTGCATTTCAGTATGTCGAACAAAATGCCTGAGAAATAGAATATCATGGCCAATACGAAAAAAACTGATTATGTGATTCTTGGCCTTCTAAGTCATGAACCGCTTACCGGGTACGATATAAAACAGCGGATGGATGCGAGGCTCAGTCTCTTCTGGGGTGCCAGTTACGGAAGTATTTATCCGGCTCTTGAAGGACTGCTGCGTGATAAAAAAATAAAAGCCGCAGACGTGAGCACGAACGGACGGGAAAAGACGCAGTATACGATTACAGCAAAAGGCGTGAAGTACCTGAAACAGTGGCTGTCGGCGCCTGTGGAAAAAGACGAGTTCCGCAGCGAAACGCTCCTGAAGCTTTTTTTCGGGAGCTGCACGGAACCTTCAGATTCCCTTGCGCATATTGCAGCGTTCAAAAAGAAGACGGAAAAAACACTTGCCGTACTGCACCAGATGGAATCGTCGCTCGAACCGGTGCTGCAGGAAGATCCCTCGCACCGGTATTATCTGCTTACAGTGCGGTGCGGAATCAGGATGTACGAAGCGTACATCGCCTGGTGCGATGAAGCCGAACAGACATTACTCCACGGTCAGGAGGGGGGATGATTTTATTTCATAACAAGCGATGATCTGACAATGTTGTTTATATTTCTGTGTGCAAACAGCGCGGTTTGTCCTGTCGTCAGATTGTACAGAACCGACCATTGCAGTTTATCTGTATTTCCGTCGTATATGCCGATATTTTTAAGCAGTGCGATTGCCCTCAGGTTCGTAAGCTGATTGTTGTTTCTGATGATCTCGTCTTTTACAGCATTATAGCGGTCGAATTCCGTAAATCCTTCACCTATATTAACTCCGTTATATGCAATAAAATTCGAGGCAATCTGATACTCTCCTCCCGTCTTTACTGTACGGACAGCTCCGTCATAATATTCGACAAGCACTGACCTGCCTGTTGAGTCTGCAATCAGATAATGGCAGGTAATCCCTCCTGAAAAATAAATAGTATATTTTTTCATAAGTTCTACAGCTTCATCAACCGAGGCTGCTTTGTCCAGAACGAGCCGTATCATTGTCGTTGTATTCAGGGTAATCTTTTCAGGAGCGTACGGTGCATCCGCTTCAGGTACGGCAAGCAGTGCTATTGCCACGCCTTTGTCGTTCATCCCGTCGAACGGCGGGTACGGTGCGGCGAGAACAAGAAAACTATCCGGATGCAGCTTCTCTGGGAGCTTATCCTTCCCATATCCGGCGAAACTCAGGTTGACGGTAGAGACTGACGCGTATCCGTCCGCCGGAGCGGTAAAAACCTGCAGAGACGGTGCATATGAAAAATCGAAATTCCGTCCGTACAGTATATCCCCCCTCTCGTTATGTACGACGAACGCAGTACATCCTGCACCTGTCGCGCTTAAATGAACCGGCAGTCCTTTCAGAAGCCTCTCCGTTACAAACCGTTCGATATCTTTATCGCTTTTTGCGCCGGTTTTCAAAAAATCGTCGAAACCGTAATCTCCGTAGTACGTCATCCGGAACATACCGTATGTGTCAATTTTTTCCAGACTGCCCAGTGATCTGAGTTCATTCCGGAACATAATGACCGCGGCCGCTGCAAGCAGTACGAACAGCCCGGGTAAACAGACTGCCGTTCTCTTTATCACCATATACGTTTTTTTCTTGCCAATATACATCATATATAGATACAGAACTCCGGGTTCTTTTTCCTTACGTAATAAATTGAAGAATCTGCAAAAAACAGACGAGTTTTGCAAACACCTTACTATCATTTATATCCGTGTTGAATTATATTTTTCTATTGTAACAGAAACAACATACTCTTTTTTCAATTCCTGGAGTTTCTGATAGTGCGTTGTTTTTCCGTGTTCAGCCTGAGCATCGCTGTCCGTCCACATTTCCATCAGGAATAAATCGTCTTTTGAATCTACAGGCAGATAATAGTCGTATGCATAATTACCCGGTTCTTCTCTTGAATCTTTTATAATTCCCTTCATTTTGACTTTTCCGAAAAACTCATCCCTTTTTCCTGATTTTATTGTGTACCGTACATGTACGAGAACCCGTTCTTTCATCCTGCGGACAGCTTCTTCATAACTTTTCGTATTCACGACTGCAAAATATTTTCCGAATTCTTTTGCCCACATGTTCATTTCTTCTTCAATTGCCGGCATCTTTTCCAAGATGAACGCAACACAGCTGCAGTCAGTTTCCGCCATAGCTGGAAGCAGCCCGGAAAATCCCCATTCCACGTCTGCCGGGTCATCCTCAAATCCGTGCCGTGCATCGATAATGAAATTACTGTGAGGATGCTGTTTTAGTAAACCAAGCGCAAACAATGCAGGTTGTCTGTAATCGGTAAGTCTTGCAGATTTTTTCCACGAGAGCAGCACGACGTTGTCGCTCTCTTCGTACTTTACGGTACAGTATTCGGAATCGAATGTAAAATCAGTATCCATTGATTTTCTCCTGTCAGTGTACATTTATTTGTTTTTATGCAGATGGCCGTGATGCAAGTTCAACCCATGCGGGACGGAATCCGGCTGCCTTTGCTGTATTCTGGGACGGTATGTTCGACCACGCACAGCTGTAGTAAGGAATTATATTTCTTCCGAGTATTTCTTCTGCGAGTGCACGTACGAGAGCTGACGCAATGCCCTGCTGCCGGAATCCAGGAATGACGTCGATTCCTATCTGAAACATGCGTTCTGCATCATTGCTCGCTCCGGCAATACCTGCGAGTTTTCCGCCGGCATATCCGGCTGCTGCAAGTACGTCTCTGCGGCCCGTGTCGGCTCCGTAATCAAACGCGTTGTGAAAACGGTTGTCCGTATAAAACCGGGGAATATCTTTTTCTTCAAAAATCCGTATCTCCAGTTTACCGGAATTGTCTGAGCTGCCCGTTATATTGTTAATAAGTGAACTGTCCGGCAGATAATAAAGTGCAGTGTATCTGATGCTCTGATTGTATTTTGAAAGTTCGTTGTTAAGAGTAAAAAGCTGAGGAGCATCAAAACTGTGCCAGCCGTTGTTTTCTTCAAGAAACGTTTTCAT
>JBAYAJ010000205.1:0-4117 GCA_041669845.1 Treponema sp. | reverse complement strand
ATTGAACGCGAATTTTCCCCTCTTGAAAAGATTTCCGATAATTTTCCGAAACTTGTTCTGAGTTCTGATCCCCTTCCCGTATCGGGAAGAAACGGTATTGAACGAAAAGATATTGCCCAGTGGCTGCTGGAAGAGTAATAAGCTAGAGCGGCGTACCGGTTATTGTACAGTACTAAAAACCAGTGTATAATCAATTAAAGGGAAAAAATGCATATATACGCAATAATTTCCCTTAGGAACGGCAAATGCTCATAGAACGAAAACGGTATCTTGATAAACTTATAAACAAAAAGAAAAACGGGCGTGTAAAAATTATTACCGGTATACGGCGGTGCGGTAAATCTTACCTGCTTTTCGAATTGTTTCATCAACATCTTTTACAGACCGGTGTTAACGAGGAAGACATCATCGAAATAGGTCTCGATGATATGGCTAATATCAAATACTGCAATCCTTTTGAACTTGACAGGCATGTCAGGGAACTGACAGCGGATACTTCTCATTTTTACTATGTTATTATGGATGAAATTCAAATGGTTTCATCCGTTCAGAATCCTTATGTCGAGGGTACGGATGCTAAAATCGGATTCGTTAATGTCGTTTTAGGCTTAATGAAGCTCAAAAACGTTGACCTGTACATTTCCGGCAGTAATTCCAGAATGCTTTCTTCCGATATCCTCACGGAATTTAAAGACCGCGGCACGGAAATCCGTGTTAATCCATTAACATACAGCGAGTTCTATTCTGCTTATACGGGAGAAAAACAGAAAGCATGGGCGGAATATTACACCTACGGCGGAATGCCGTATATACTCTCACTGGAAGGTCACGAAGAAAAAAGCAGATATCTTAAGGACCTTTTTTCACAGACGTATCTTTCCGACGTTGTAAACCGCTATAAAATACATAATGAAACAACTGTGCTGGAAGATCTGCTTAATATTGTATCATCTTCGACGGGTTCGCTTACAAACACATCCCGTTTGTCCGATACATTTAAAACGGTCAAAAAGTTAAAGATTAAACCTGAAACACTTGATCATTATCTTGACTATTTTATTGATGCCTTTATTCTTTCAAAAGCACAGCGCTATGATGTAAAAGGTAAAAAATACATTGAAACTCCGGTAAAATATTACTTCACCGATATCGGCTTAAGAAATGCAAGGTTAAATTTTCGGCAGATTGAAGAAAACCATATCATGGAAAATATTATTTATAATGAACTTCTTGTCCGCGAATTCGATGTCGATATCGGAGTTGTACAATACAATCAAAAAAACTCCGAAGGCAGAAGTGTCCGTACGCAGCTTGAAATTGACTTTGTCGCGAATAAAGGAAGCCTTCGTTACTACATTCAGTCGGCGCTGCATATCGATAACGAAGAAAAACGGCTTCAGGAAACCAATTCTTTACTGCGGGTAAAAGATTCTTTTAAAAAAATTGTAGTTGTAAAAGACGCCATTGTTCCCTGGCATGACGAAAACGGTATTCTGTATGTCGGGATAGAACAGTTCCTTCTTGAAGAAACTGCAATGAATCTGTAAGAAAGATACCTGACGGATTTTCTGCTGGAACAGTAATAACCTGAAAAAAGAACTGAAATCCTCGTAAAACAATAAAGTGCGGGCGAAGGACACCGACAGGGAAACAATCCTCGACGTCAAAGTGAAAATTTTGACAGAACTTTGATTATCTTACATTTTAAGTATATCACATTGTGAGGTTTTCTTTAATTCATAAACCATCAGTTACAATCCTTAAGCAGTTCTTTATTCAGGTCGCAGACGGATGGATGGCGGAAAAAACGACGTCATAGCTGCGGTACGCGTTGAATTTCATCAATTGAGTAACTGCTTATATATTATCTATATATTGCGTTTTACCGGCATAAGTGCTAATATAGTATCCGTTATGATACAACTTACCCAGAAGACTTCTTCACAGATCGCATCGGAAACCGCCGCGCGCGTGCGTCTGCGGCGGAAGGAGCAGCACCTGACACAGGAACAGCTTGCGGAAAAAGCAGGCATGAGTTTCGGTTCGTACAAACGGTTCGAGCAGAAGGGCGAAATTGCATTCGACTCGCTCATAAAAATCGGTGTTGCACTCGGTATGGAAAACGATTTCGACGTGCTGTTTGCAAAAAAACAGTTTTCGTCGCTCAGGGAGCTGATCGATGAACAGGACAAAAACAATTAACGTCTTCTATACCGGCAGCACCCTGAATAAAACGCAGGTCGGAACACTTGCACTGTATCAAAACCGGTATGCGGCCTTTGAATACAGCCGGGAATGGCTTGCACACGGGTTCTCCCTTTCACCGTTTTCACTGCCGCTGGAACAGCGCGTGTTCATCCCGGAATGGGAACCGTTCGGCGGACTCGCCGGCGTCTTTAACGACAGCCTTCCCGACGGATGGGGACGACTGCTCGCAGACCGTGTGCTGCAGAAAAATCATATCAATCCCGACGGGCTTTCCGTTCTTGACCGTCTTGCTGTTGTCGGCGGCAGCGGCATGGGGGCGCTGTCTTACGAACCTGCGGAAACTCTTACTGAGCAGGTTCATCCGGATACCGATCTTGACACAATTGCCGGTGAATGCAGATCGATTCTGCAGACTGATTATTCTTCCGACCTCGACTATCTTTTTGCAGCAGGTGGTTCTTCGGGAGGAGCACGTCCGAAGATTCTTACGAAGATAAACGACGAAGACTGGATCATCAAATTTCCGTCGTCCGGTGATTCAGCTGAAATCGGCCGTATGGAATACGAATACTCCCTCTGTGCAAAAAAATGCGGCATAGAAATAACTGAAACGAAACTGTTCCCTTCAAAAAGATGCTCCGGGTATTTCGGGACAAAGCGATTCGACCGCAATCCGTATCCGGTACATATGGTGACCGCTTCAGGACTGCTCGAAACGTCGCACCTCATTCCGAATCTTGATTACACGACCCTTATGACGCTCACACTGCAGCTTACAAAAAATTATACCGAACCGGAAAAACTGTTCCGCCGTATGTGCTTCAATGTCTTTGCCCACAACCGTGACGACCATTCGAAAAACTTCTCGTGGCTGTACGACGATAAAAAAGCCGCATGGCGGTCGGCACCGGCATATGACCTTACCCGGAGTAATTCAATCGGCGGAGAACACGCCACAACAATTGACGGCGAAGGAAAGAATCCGGGTATAAAAAACCTTCTTGCCGTCGCCGCAAAAGCAGGCCTCAAAGAAACCGTTTCAAAAGAAACGGCTCAACGGATTCAGGAGACAGTACACACCATGCTGGCTGAATGGGAACAGTAATTTCCCCTGACAGATCGACTCGTTCTACATGCGCGGTGCACACTTTGAAAATCTTATCGTCATGGAACTGCCGGAAGTAAACTTTGTTTCCAGGCCGACTCAGCAACTCAATTATCCAAGCCCAAGACAATTCTATCATTCATTACGACCTTTTCCGGATGAAAAACAGTTACCTATGAGGTGTTTCATAAAGTCCACCTGCATATCAGGATACAGGCTCAGTTCCGGTTCCTCTATATGTAAAAAAACATTTTTGTCTTTTATGGAACCTACATCCCGTTCAGGTCTGAAGTTATATCAAAAACTCTTTTTTGAAGTTTATAGGATTATACTCCTATAAACTATTGTCTTACAGGTATTTTTCCGATAATCTGTTAAGAAGAGGTAACAGATGATTGAGAGACCGTTCTATATCGATAAAATTATGAAATACGCAGATATGCCTTTTATAAAAGTGCTTTGCGGCATCCGGAGGAGCGGAAAGTCGACTATACTGCAGATGATCGCCGGCGACTACAAAAAGCGGTAAATTCGCTCATGCAGGACTTTGATACTGATATCTATGTTACCGGCTCCAATTCACGCATGATGTCGTCGGAAATTGCAACATACCTTACCGGCAGATACATTTCCTTTACGGTTTATCCGCTCTCTTTTGCAGAGTACCTTGATTTCCGGAAACAATACACGACTCCATCAGACACACATACGGAACTTGCACGGTACCTGAAATTCGGCGGTTTTCCCGCACTCCATCTGCGCAGCTATACGCAGGAAGAAGCGTATACCATTGTATACGACATT
>JBAYAJ010000204.1:0-4123 GCA_041669845.1 Treponema sp. | reverse complement strand
TGCAGTCGGATTCAAGGTAAATTCCGAACGTGCCGTTCAGTTCCGGAAATGGGTGAACAAAATTGCAAGTGAATATACGATAAAGGGATGGGTAATGGATGATGTCCGTCTGAAAGAAGGGACATATCTGAGTGATAAGTACTTTGACGAACAACTGGAACGTGTCCGCGAAATCCGTGCCAGTGAACGAAAGTTTTATCAGAAGATTACCGATTTATATGATACTGCCGTTGATTATGATACATATCTTCTTGAATTGGAAGAACGTGCAAAGGGTACCGAAAAATGAAGATTCAATCGAAAATAAGCTGGTATATAAAGCACGTAACAATAACTGTGAAATAGATGCTTTTATATGAAAACACGTTGTGTTTTTTACAGTATTGTATTATATTGGTATTATAGAATACCGATAATTAGGAGAGTGTATTCTTGAGAGATAATTTATCGGCAGAAATTTTCATTGCCCGGTTAAAACCTTTGCTTGACAGTAAAAGAATCGTTGTGCAGCCGCGAAATAAACGAAAGACGTGGGAATTTATGCTGGAGCATAGACTTTCCGCTGATGATGTTATCGAATTCCTGTATACACTGACAAGTGATGACTATTATGAGGGACCGTCGTCAGACGACAATGGCTCCCCCGGCAGCGTAATGGTTTTTTTATCAGAATATGAGACTATTAGAATTTATATAAAGATTAAAATATGGAAAGACGAAACGGGAGACGAAGGGGTGGTGATGTCCTTTCATAAGGAGGGCGACTATGATTAAGAGGTCCTGTCCGGACTGTGAAGCAGTACGTGATGTAGAAGAAGTACACAGCAGGGAACATGTTTCCATAAAAGGAAAAGAAGTTGAATTTGACGCTGTTGCCTATAAGTGTACTGCCTGCGGTAAAACATTTGAAACGATGGAACAGATGGATGCCAATCTTCTGGCAGCAAGGGAGGCGTATGCTGCAAAATATGAAGCAGTAACACCTGATTTTGTCCGGAACATGCGGGAAAAATATAATGCAAGCCAGAAAGCTTTCGGACTTATTCTTGGCATGGGAGAACTGACAATCAATTCATATGAAACAGGGAAGGCGGTTCCCGGTTCAACAAACCGTCTGCTGTTGCAGCTCGCAGAACATCCGCTCGTTTTTTGTGAAATGTATGAAAAAAACAAGGATAAAATCGGAATGACTCAGCGGAAACGGATAGAAAGTTCTGAATGTTATACTTCTGTATGCCGCTGGGGAGGTCTCGAAACGCTGTATCAAAGACTTTCTGCACAGGAACGGAACGAGCTTGAAGGAAGAACGAACATTCTGAACGGCAAAGCCGTAACTGTGGCCGATTATACGTCAGCAGGTTCTTGATGGCATGAGCCGGGTGGTACTCCCTCCTGTCACGCTGCCATTTATTCTGTAAACAAACGATATATACATAAAATGAAGATTCAGTTTAAACATCAGAAATTTCAGGAAGAAGCCGCGCAAGCCGTGTGCGGTGTTCAGCGGTCAGCCGTATAAATCCGTTTCGTACCGCATGGATGCGGGAAGAGCTGCGGCTGGCGAACTGCAGAATGTGAACGATATGAACGGGTTCGATAATTCTTCTATCGTGCCGGAGCTTGACGATCGTGCTGTCCTTGAGAATATCCATGCTGTGCAGCGCAGGTACGGGCTTGAACCTTCCGAAAAACTTGAGGGCAGGTACAACCTGACTATAGAAATGGAAACGGGCGTCGGTAAAACGTATACGTATATCAAAACAATGTACAAACTGAACAAACGGTAAGGCTGGCGCAAATTTATCGTCGTGGTGCCGACTGTTGCCATCCGGGAGGGTGTGTACAAGACGTTCCAGATGACCGAAGATCATTTTGCCGGCGAGTATCATAAGAAAATCAGGTTCTTCATTTACAATTCCTCACAGCTGACTGAAGTGGAACAGTTTGCGTCCGGCAGCAATATCAACGTCATGATTATTAATTCGCAGGCGTTTAACGCACGCGGTAAAGATGCGAGACGTATCTATATGAAACTCGACGAATTCCGCAGCCGCCGTCCGATAGACATTATTGCAAAAACGAATTCCATCCTTATTATAGATGAGCCGCAGTCTGTCGAAGGTGTTAAGACAAAAGAACGGCTCGAAGATTTTCACGCGCATTTCACTTTGCGCTATTCGGCGACGCATTGCGTTCTGTACAACCGCATCTACCGGCTCGACGCGATGGATGCGGTGGAAAAGAATTTTGCCGAAGCGCTTGATACGCATGAAGAAGTTGCCGTGTATGTAAAACTGCCTGAAAGTTTTTATATTTCAACACCGGTAGGCCATTACAACCCCGACTGGGCAATCGCATTTAAGGAAGGTACCGTGAAGCATATCTATTTTGTGGCAGAAACAAATGGTGACATGTCTACGCTGGAACTGAAAGGAATAGAAGATGTAAAGATTTTCTGTGCCAGAAAGCACTTTGAGGCGCTGAGCACGGCAGACGTGAAGTATGAAGTAGTGGACAGTTATGAAAGACTTCTGGCTGTGGTGCGTGAATAGTCTGATATGAAAAAATGAAGAGCTTACTGACTTTCCTGTGCAACACTGTACCAATTCGGCTCGGAGAGCGAAATGACAGTGAACTTGAATGCTTTATCAAAATTAAATTTAGCAAGTGCATTATTTACAAAACTTATTTCTTCTTTTGTAGGATTGTAGTTCATTTTCTCGACCTTGCTGCCGAAAGGCAGTCCACCATATCAAAAACATTGTCAGCGTCTAAGCTCTCGTTATGCTAATCCACAAACATTTCTTTTATGATTTTCTTTACCTGTATTATCTGTTCTTTTTTTATAATTCCCATTTTTTTTACTAATCTCGTTTTATCTACCGTTTTAATCTGATCCAGTACTATCCACCCGTCTTTATTTTCAAAGTTTATTGGTATCCTTGTAGGATAATCATGTGATTTTGTCGTCATCGGCGCTATTATGACAGTTCCGATATTATGATTCATTTCATCTGGTGATATAATAAGACACGGACGTATTTTTCTAATTTCATGTCCCTGTGTCGGATCAAGATTTATCAGATAAATCTCATACTGATTTATTACCACTCCCATTCAAAATCCTCTGATTCCTGCACACCGCCTGTTACATCGTCTCCATTTTTGTGCATCTTTTTGAATGCCTGTGTCCAGTTTTTTCTTGGTGTCTCACCTGTTAAAGGCTTTAAAACTATCTGCTTATTCTTTACTTCCATGTCCAGTGTATCTGATATATTTAACTGTTCCAGGATTGTTTTTGGTAATCTAACACCTCTGGAGTTGCCTATTTGAATTACAGCTACTTCCATATTGATCTCCTGTTATCATCTGTATGTAATTATATTGTAATTACTTTAGAAAGTCAAATTTTTTATATGCTGATCATCTTCTCTTTATATATATATTCCTGAAAACAAGTCTTGCATAATCTTTTTTTTGAACTTGGCAGCAGCTGTCGTGAAATATGGATCACTTAATGATTGATAATAAAATACTGAAGACAGAGGAGGGCTGCCAATGAAAAGTATAATTTATGCCGGAATGGATGTCCGCAGGGACTGCAAAAGATTTTGCCTGCTATACCGGCTGATGCCCCGGCAGGCATTCAAGCGGTCAAGGAGCTTCATCTGAAGTAATAAACTATGCGGACAAAGCCGGAGCACGTATCAGGATGAAAATGAATCTTCTTGAACGGCGCGGACTGCACTGCAGCAAAGCTGCAACTGGTTATGGCTCGCGAGCCAGTGAAAATGCGAAGCGAAGCGTAGTATTTTCACAATAAACCACCTGCTATGCAGGTGGAAGGCAAAAAGTTATACAAAAAAAAGCCATTCCTGAAAGGTCTATAATGACAGTAGTTCAAGACTATCGTATAGACCAAGGAGGAAAGGCAAATCAATATAACAGCCTGTCGCATACAAAATGGTTGTGTAAATATCATATAGTATTTACGCCAAAGTATCGACGGAAAATAATATATGGACAGTATAGAGACAGTATAGGCGTGATACTGAAACAGTTGTGCAGTTATAAAGGAGTCGAAATAATCGAAGGACACTTGATGAGCGACCATGTGCATATG
>JBAYAJ010000203.1:0-4132 GCA_041669845.1 Treponema sp. | reverse complement strand
GTTTATAAGAATTTTCTCAGACTGAATGAAAGAGGATATGTTGATGGAACTGTAGTACGTGAAGGAGAGATGCCTGAAAAAAAGGTATATTCCATAAATGAAAAAGGACACAGTTATTTTGTAAAACTTATGCAGCAGTATGCAGCCTCTCCTACAACGGTATACATAGATTTTGCAGCAGTTATTTCAAATCTGCATAATGTGAATCACGAGGCTGCACTGCTTCTTATAAAGCAGATGAAGGAGTCTCTCTTTTTTGAAAGAGATTCAATACGAAAAGAGACCGGGCAGGAAAAGGATGTTTCTTTTTACGGAAAGGCAGTCGTAAATCTCTATGAGCGCATGTATGATACATTCTGCAGCTGGATAGAAGATTTTGAAAAACAATATCAGGAACAGATTGAAAAGAAAAACAACTGAAAGTTGTAGGAAAACAACTGGCAGTTGTCCTTTAGCTACATGGTATAAATTATACTAATATACACTAAACTATAAATTGAGGAGAAATAAAGTATGGAAAAAATGAAAACAAAAAAAACAAAGACGGTTCTGCTCCTTGCAGGTCTTATGGCCAGTCTGCTTCTGTCGGCACTTGATTCCACGGTGGTAAGTACCGCAATGAAAAGCATCGTAGGACACCTTGGCGGAATGAAGTTGTATTCGTGGCCGTTTACACTGTATATGCTGTGTTCGACGCTTGCAATTCCGGTAAGCGGCGGTATGGCCGATATTTACGGCCATAAGCCGGTGTTTATTATCGGACTGCTGGTATTCATCAGCGGATCAATTCTCTGCGGTTTTTCACAGACTATGCTGTTTCTTGTTATATGCAGGGGGTTTCAGGGAATCGGTGGTGGCATAATAGTATCGGGAGTTTTTACAACGGTTGCTGATATGTTTGAACCTGCAGACCGCGGAAAGTATACCGGCATTGTCACATCCATGTACGGACTTGCAAGTATTGTGGGACCTGTTGCCGGCGGATTTGTGACCGACACATTCGGATGGCGGTGGATTTTCTTTATGAATATACCCCTCGGGCTTGCAGCAGTTCTAATCATAGTGCTGGCGATGCCATCATACAAAAATTCCTTTACAAAGAAAAAAGCCGATTATGCGGGTATAATTTTTTTTGCCGGAACACTTGTGCCGCTGCTGCTTGCCGTCAGTATGGGTGGAACGTTTTTTGCGTGGAATTCAATAGAAAGCACTGCGCTTTTTTTGTGTGCAGCCTGCATGGCCGTAATATTTATTTTCCGGGAGCAGCGGACAGATTCTCCGCTGATTTCCCCGGCATTTTTTAAAGACAGGGCTATCGGTATATCGTTTGCCATTGCATTTTTTTCACAGGCCGTCATGTTTTCCATCATTATGTACCTGCCGTATTTTATTCAGGGAGTCATCGGTTCAACAGCAACGACATCCGGGGCTGTTATCACGCCTATGATGCTGGGGCTGCTCGCTGCCAGTAATTTAACAGGGCAGACTATATCACGTATCGGCAAAGCTCATTTCCTGTCCATACTTGCATTTATCATTATGGGTCTGGGAGCATATCTGCTTTCTTCAATGGACATCCATACTCCGTATGCAGAGACGATTATATATACGATTCTGATCGGGTTCGGTGTTGGTATGAGTATGCCGATAACAAACGTAAATGCTCAGAATGCAGCTCCGCACAGACAGATTGCATCAGTTACATCTTCGGTTATGTTTTCGCGTAACATGGGCGGCACTGTCGGTTCTGCTGTATATGGTGTTGTCATGACAAAATCTCTGCAGAGGGGATTTGCATCCGTTGACATGCACAATCTTCCATCCAGAGTTTCAGAAATGCTTTCCAATGTCCGGATACTTACCGATGCAAAAGCTGTTGCAGCAATCCGCATCCATGTACCTGTAACAATATATTGGAGTATTCAATAAAATTTACAGTCAGGCTGAATCAGTCCTGGTATCTTCCATTAATTCTGTCTTTTTATGCTGCCTGATTATAACCGTACTGGGACTGGTATCCGCTTTGTTTTTACGGGAGGTTCCTGTACAGAAAAAAAATTTTCCGCAGCCTGTTAAGGAAACCGTTTCATGTAGCGGCGGTAATGCAGAAACATGACGGCACTGCAGACGACCCAGCCCACCGGATAGGCAACCGAAACAGGATAGAACGACGTTGTCAGATGTGTCACGGTAAACAGATATATCTGACGGAATACTACAAAAGATCCAATCATTATTCCCATCGGAACTGCAGCATCACCCAGTCCGCGCAGAGCCCCTGCATAGATCTGGTTTACACAGCAGAGCACATAGAACGGTGAACTTACGCGCAGAAAATATATACCGTAATAAAGCACCTGATCCTCTCTGTTGAACATTGATACAAGCTGCTTTGCAAATACGACCAGCGGAATAACAAGAAGACCAGTAACTGCTGCCGAAAGAATAAGCGAAATGGTAATACCCCGTTTTACACGCCTTATATTGTGCGCGCCGAAGTTCTGGCCTACAAACGTTGTGGAAGCGAGCGACAGACTCTGCATGGGAAGAATTGCGAACTGGTCTATTTTTCCGTACGAAGCCCATCCGGCCATGCACGACGAACCAAAATTGTTTATATATGCCTGAACAAAAACATTCGAAAACGACGTCACCGCCTGCTGAATACCGGCCGGCAGCCCGACAGAGAGAATCCTGCGCAGTATAACGCGGTCAATATGCAGGTCCGATATCTGAACTTTATAACATTCCTTTGTGCGCACAAGTACAAAAAGCACCATAACTGCAGAAATTGTTTCGGCAATTATCGTCGCATAGGCGGCACCTGCAATACCCCAGTGGAATTGTATGACGAACACCAGATCAAGAACGACATTAATCAGTGAAGAAACAATAAGGAAATACAGCGGCCGCTTTGAATCTCCGACGGCACGCAGAATTCCTGATCCTGCATTATATATCATAAGGGCAAGAACGCCTTCAAAATAAATACGCAGATAGACCGATGCGTCTGAAATAACATCGTCCGGGGTAGCCATAAGGCGGAGCATAAACGGCGAAGCGGCAATGCCGACTATTGTAAAAACAACTCCCAGCAGAAGCGTGCCTGCCGTCATGGTATGAACTGTTTTTTTCAAATTAATCAGGTCATGCGCACCGAAGTACTGCGAAATAACAACACCTGCTCCGGCTGCAAGCCCCAGAAAGAATCCTACGAGCGTGTTTATAAGACTCGTCGTTGAACCTATTGCGGCCAGTGCCTCTTTTCCTACATAATTGCCGACTACAATGCTGTCCACCGTGTTGTACAGCTGCTGGAAAAGATTTCCGGCAAGAAGCGGGAGTGAAAATTGTATCAGCAGTCCCGTAATATCACCGGAAGTCATATCGGTTGTTTTTACTTCAGTATCAGGCATTTTTAAATTCGTCTTCAAGTATATCCATTGAAATAGTGTCGTAATATTTTCCATTACAGAAATATGATTCACGTCTGCGGCCGGCTTCTTTAAATCCGCATTTTTTATAACATGCAGCAGCTTCTTTATTGAAAGAAAAAAAGTTAAGACCTATACTGTGAAGATTAAGTACGTTAAAACCGAATTCCAGCAGAAGGCCGACAGCTTCCGAGCCGTATCCTTTGCTGCGGTTTTCCCGGTCGCCGATGAATATACCGATTTCTGCAGAACGCGCAGTCGTATTAATCCAGTTGAACCCGCAGTTGCCGATGAGTGTGTCATTTTCATTCAGGACGATTGCAAATTCCCGTGAGGAACTGTTTTTGGTAATCCATTCTTTTTCACTTTCAACGCTTGCAACATTTGCAGTTTGTCCGAGTCCGTCGGTCATTTCCGCATTACTGAACCATGCGGTATATTTTTCGGCGTCATCAATGTTCATAGGAGAAAGATATATACGTTTTCCACAGAGTTTTTTGTAATATTTCATTGAACAAATATATCCGATGTGCTGATAAAAGTATATGAATGTGTTGCAAATATGTCCGCTTTGATGGTACACTGACTGCATAGTTTACACAGGGGAGCTTGTTCCGGAAGGGACCTGCTGAGAGGAAGTTGAACTTCGACCCGTAAAACCTGATTTGGATAATGCCAACGTAGGGACGTATTGCAGC
>JBAYAJ010000202.1:0-4164 GCA_041669845.1 Treponema sp. | reverse complement strand
CTACGTCTTCAGGTTTATTAATTTCGCTTATACCGGTGAAATTTCTGATATCGGCAATCATAAAGGCGACTTTCCGTTTTTCCCCGATAGTTGCACCAAGCGAATTATCACCTGCTATAAGGCTGTCAATTATTTCTGGCGGAACGAAACGGCTGAAAGCAAGCCGCATCCGCTGTTCAGCCCTTTTTGTACTGCGGTATTGGACAGCGATTTCAAGCAGGCGCGAGAAGACTGCCGTAAAGAATACCATACGATCATGACATCGTTCATCAAATCCATCAGCATCGCAGCTTGCAACATGTACCGTACCGGCAAAAGAATTACCGGCAAGTACGAAATATTCATAGCTTTTTAATCTGCACCGGTCTCCCTGCGGTACAATACAGGATTCTGTAATGTACCGTGTCTGCCATTCTCCCTTATGTTCGTTTATATTGGAAGTAAAGTCCGCTTTACAAACCTGCCGGAAATCAGCAGTTTCCTGCTCACTGAGTGACGGATCAATATCAAGATATTCAATGACCGGATCATCATTCACAATAACTGCCAGTGCGTGATAACTGCATAATCCCGACAGGCAGCGGACCATACGCTGAACCAGTTCATCAAGGCTGAATGTCTGAACGCCTGCCTCATATGCCGCTGCCATGATATAATGTGTAAAAAGTTCACTTTCGTATGCTCCTGCGGTCAATTCTACAAGGTCTTCTGGAGCAGGAGAAACCGTATCAGACATTCTGTACAATGCTGATAACCGTTCTTCAACAGATATTCCTGATTCGGTCTTTATAGAACCTGCATTCTGTATGGCTGATTCAACTGCTTTGTCAACCATAGAACAAAATTCTTCCGGGGTATCATGACCAAGTACATACAGTCCGTTGCACAGTACATTATCTCCCCAGAACTGATGCACTGCAGAAATTTCAGTAACGCAGATTATTACGGCAATATCAGCCAGATTCTGTGTATTTTTAATAATCCGTGATAAACGGAATCCATCCAGTACTGGAAGATATGCATAGGCCGCGATGCAGTCAGGTCTGGATGTATACAGCAGTTTCAGAACTTCAAGCCCGTCAGAAGCAGTCGTTACTGTATATCCGCCTGATTCCAGCATTTTCACAAGCAGAGAACGCATTGTTTCCGAATCGGCTGCAACAAGTGCCGTCTTATTACTCTTCACCAAGAAGCTCCTTTACCGCCTGTACCAGATTACCGCGCTGAAAATCAGACTTTACGATAAAAGCCTGAACACCTGCATCCATAAACTGGGTTTTCACTTCCGGATCATAAACTGCAGATACAATAATGATCGGAATTTTCATATATTCTTCCAGCCGCCGGATATTATTAACAAGAACGAGACCGTCCATCCGTGGCATTTTAATATCGGTAACAACTGCATCGACATGCGTTGTCCGCATTTTTTCCAGAGCATCTATACCGTCAGCAGCAGTTTCCACCTGATAACCACTGGCTTCAAAAATTGTTTTTTCAATCTGCCGCGTTGTACTGGAATCATCGACAACAAGAACGGTATATACTCTGCGTTCGTTTTTTGTTTCATATTTCTTTATATCATATGCCAGCAGCCCGCGTAATCGGTTCATAATTTCGGGAACATGAAGAATAGGAATAATTGCATAATTTTCATCAAAGACGATACCCTGAAGAACACTGAAATTCTGCATAAGCGGCGGAAGAGGTTTTACTACAACATTTACATATTGTTCGATTCTGTCTACAACAACAGCCATCTGTTTTTCAAGATATTCAACGATAATGACAGAGGACGCTTCTTCTGATTTTGTTCCTCCGAGTATTGATGAGAGATAATATACAGGGATAAGCTGATCATGAACGGTTATAACTGTCTGATTCTGCATATCTATAAAACGTTCTGCAGAAATTGTTGTAATTTCGGTAATATAATGCGATGGAATAAGGACCTTACGTTCCCCTGCATATACAAAAAGTCCCTGCTGCGTTGCAAATGACAGGGGTATGGTCAGTTCGAATTCTGTTCCTTCATGCAGTTTCGACCGCAGCCTGATTTTTCCTTTTATCTTCTCCATATTTGTCCGGACAATGTCAAGGCCGACTCCGCGTCCGGAAAGTGCCGTTGTCTGTTCCCTTGTAGAAAAACCCGACAGGAACAGAAAATGCTGTAATCCCCGTTCATCCATTTCTTCAATCGACTTTGCCTGCTCGGGAAACATCATGACTGCTTTTTCACGGACCTTATCATAGCGGATACCGTTGCCATCGTCCGTAATAGTAATCACCACATAACTTGCAATCTGGCGGGTATGAATGGAAATAAGTCCTTTAGGATTTTTGCCGAGTAAACGGCGTTCTTCCGGAGTTTCAATTCCATGATCAATACTGTTGCGAACAAGATGAAGCAGAACATCATTCAACTGTTCAAGAATAACCTTGTCGAGCATAGAATCTGTCTGCGGAATATCAAACATAACATCTTTTCCAAGCGTAAACGCTTCAGATTCTATTGTTTTTCTGAGGGGAGAAAACAACATATCAAGAGGAAGCATCCGGAGGTCAAGGATCAGATGCTGAGTATGTACGACAGAATCTTCCATAAGCGAAAGATCTTCCTCAAGCTGTTTGCGTATCCGTCGTACGGTATGTTTTATACCGGGTGTACAGGTATTATTTTCTGCGGTTCCAAGCGTATGTTCAAACTGATTAAGTTCTTCAAGCTGATGTTTCAACCGGAACTGCCGTATGACAAGGCTGTCAAAAGACTGAATAATAGTATTTATGCGTTCAATGCTTATTCTGATTGTTGTAATATTTCCAAGATTACCGATATCTGATCCATTTTCATCGGGAGAGTTCTCTTCAGTCCCAGGCTGTCTGTTCCGGATTTCAAGGATATCGGTAGAAAAGAGTTCTCCTGCTGAAGCTTTTTCAAAAATTTTCAAAAAAGCAGAAATTTCAACGTAATCAGTTCCATCCTGGTTTATATGTGAAAGCCCGCGGCGTATACAGTCACCTGTTAAAAAAGAAAGCTGTACAATCTGTTCATTCAGTTTATATTTTTCCTGCTGTATTCCCTTGAATACATCCTCAAGCCCATGCGCCAGCTGTTCAACAGACGGATAGCCCATCATCCGTGCAGTACCTTTTATGGTATGAAGCTCACGCAGGACGGATGCAGTCATACCGGAATTCTGCGGTTCATTCTTGAAACTGATAATACAGTCGTTTATCGTATCAATATGTTCGTTTGTTTCGGCAATGAAACCTTCAACAAGACCTGTTTTATCAAACTGCATGCTTCTTCCCTTTTTCTATGTAAACGGTACAAAGTGTATAAAAATACGACGGACTGAACGATTCAACGAGAAAATTATAGCACGTTTCCTTCTGTTCTATATATTTCTCCAGAATTTCTGCACATTCTGAAAAAGCTTTCAGTGCTTTTCTTTTATTTCCCTGTTGTTCATATATCAGCCCCATCTGAAGGAAAGCAGGCCAGAAAGCATTATTAAGCAGAGAAGCTTTTAAAAACAACCCCGCAGCTTCTTCGGGCTTTCCCTCTTCTTTAGAAATAACGGCTGAATAATAAAATTTATATTCGAGTTCTGAAGGACTGCAGGAACAGGACGAAAGCAGTTTACGTGCTTTTCCCAGATCGTGTCTGTCTACAGCTGCAAGTATCTGCTCTGCGAGTACCCGGAGAGGAACACCATCTGCTGCAGGGACAGAAATTTCAGGCTTAATGATACCAGACGGTCTCCGGGTACCGGCTGCTGCCTGACGCTGTTCTGCCGGCAGTTTCCTGGTTTTACGTTCCTCCGGGACAGAACCTTCTGAGCCGGGGCTGCAGTGTCTGCTCCGGTGATACACGGCAAGTGATGCTGCATCAACCTTCCGGAAAAAATAGACAGCCCCGGAATGTTCCTTTATCAAAGGTAATTCAGTCCTGCTTACATCGATACCTGCTATCTCATTCATTGAAAAGAACAGCAGCCCGCCGGGCCTGAGATATCTTACAAGTCTGCCTATAACAGAGTCCTGAGTTTTTTTATTAAAATAAATAAAAACGTTGCGGACAAAAACAAGATCGGCACTTTCTTCCGGTACAGGACCGGGATCAGTTCCTGCCAGATTATATTCCGAAACATGAATACTGTT
>JBAYAJ010000201.1:0-4188 GCA_041669845.1 Treponema sp. | reverse complement strand
TCAGATTTTGGCAGAAAACTCTGTGGCCCGTCGGGTATTAATCAACTTATGGACGACATCGGGAAACCTCTTCCTGAGAATATTCCTGTTTGTCAGATGGGTGGTGGAAATCCTGCCCGTATTCCAGAAGTAGAAGCAATGTACCGGGCTCAGATGGAAAAAATTCTTAATCATGACGATGATTTTGAAAATCTGATAGGACGCTACGATGCCCCTCAGGGACGGACGTCGTTTATTGAGTTTTGTGCTGAGTATCTTTCAAAAACATTCGGTTGGAACATAGGACCGGAAAATATTGCTGTTACGAACGGAAGTCAATCGGCGTTTTTTTATTTATTTAACATGTTCAGTGGTACATATACGGAAAGTGGTGCTGAGAACGGTATAAAAACAAAAAAGACCGTTGTGTTCCCGCTTGTCCCCGAGTACGTAGGATATGCCGATCAGGGAATTGAAGCTGGTACGTTTATAGGTATTCCTGCAGGTTTTTCGTTGTATCCGAATCATACATTCAAATATCATATTGACTTTGAAAGACTTGGACAGTACCTCGAAGACCACGACAATGTAGGTGCGCTCTGTGTCTCTCGTCCGACGAATCCGACTGGCAATGTACTTACCGACGATGAGGTTCACCATCTGGCTTGTCTTGCTGAACGTTACGGCATTCCGCTGTTTGTAGACAACGCATACGGATTACCGTGGCCTGATATTATTTTCAGCGATGCAAAACCTTACTGGGATGAAAACGTCGTGCTTTCGATGAGTCTGTCTAAAATCGGTCTCCCGGCGCTGCGTACGGGCATCATCATTGCGCAGAAGGAACTTATAAATGCAGTTTCCCGGATGAACGCGATTGCGGCGCTTGCCTCCGGCAGTATGGGACAGGCACTTGCCGGCGAACTTATAGGAAGCGGTGTGCTCGTGGAGACGGCAAAGAACAGCGTACGTCCGTTCTATGAGAAAAAATCGGAATACATGCAGAAATGTATTCATAATTATTTTTCAGGAACGTGTTACTATATTCATAAAAGCGAGGGGTCCATATTTCTCTGGCTTTTTATGCCTGATCTGAGTATTCCGACTAAGAAACTGTACGAACTGCTGAAAAAGCAGGGAGTATTTGTCATGCCCGGCGAGTACTTTTTTTTCGGCAGTCCATCCGACGGTTCGCAGCCGCCTGTTGAAGAACATCCTCATTTTACGAAATGTCTGCGGCTGAATTATGCACGCCCCGACAGTGAAATAAACCGGGCCGTCCGTATAATTTCGGAGTTGTACCGATGTAATTGCAAATAAGCATTTTTCATTGTAAAATCAGAGTACTATGAAATACATGCATACGTTCAGATTATTTACGGCCGTCTGCCTTGCGATTTTTATGATGCTTCCTGTCTGTGCAGGAGGGAAAAAGGATACGGTACAGAATGAAGAGTCTGTTCCTTCCCGGAAGGGGGCATTCTCTTCCGTTCAGAGTACTGTTCCCGTTCAATCTTCAGCACCTGTTGATGAAGTTCATATCGGAATATTAAACGGACCTGTCAGTATTCCTGTCGCGTTTATGGTCGATGCAAAACCTCTTATTAACGGCAGATCTGTTGTGTTTGACAAATATGCAACTCCGCAGGCGCTTCTGCCAAAGATATTGAAAGGTGAAGCCGATATCGGTTTTATGCCAGCAAATATTGCAGCAAAAGTTTACAACAGCGCGGCGGGAGCTCTGGTGTGCGCCGGTATTTCCGGTAACGGCAATTTGTATCTTATAACGAAAGACCGTGGCATAAAGACGCTTGCTGATCTTGCAGGTAAGACAGTGTCAGTTGCGGGACAGGGGGCGACTCCGGAATATCTGTTCCGCTGGATTCTTGCACAGAACAAGATCCCTGTAGACAGTGAAAGCGGTGTAAAGCTTGATTACAGTGTTCCTACTCCCGATATTGCAGCAGAACTGCTTTCAGACAAAATCAAATATGCAATTGTACCTGAACCGTTTGCGACAGTTGCGCTTATAAAATCAAAAGATGTTGTACGTGCACTTGATCTGCAGTATGAATTCGGTGCAATTGAAGGGAAAAATGCGACATATCCGCTCACTGTTATGGTTGTAAGCAAATCGTTTGCAGACCGGGAACCTGATACTGTGCGTGCATTTATGAGTACCTTCGGTAATTCTGTTGCGTGGACGACTGCGAATCCTCAGAAAGCTGGAGTGCTTGTGCAGAAATATACGCTTGGGCTTATGGCACCGGTTGTTGCAAATGCCGTTCCGTACAGCTGTCTGGTATGGAAAAATGCGGACGATTCAAAAAAAGAAATAGAACGTCTGCTTTCGATTTTTCTGGAATTCGCGCCTGATTCTGTAGGCGGTAAGCTTCCTGATGAAGGTTTTTACTTCAAATAAAACTGCTGCATACTGTTTTTCCACCGTATTTCTTTTTGCGGTATGGGAGGCAGCTGCACATACGGTTAATTCACCGCTTATCCTTCCGTTTCCGGGGGAAGTGTTCAAAGCCTTTCTTCTGCTGTGCAGAGAGATGTCTTTCTGGCAGCATGTGGGTGCGACTTTTATGCGCTGTATGGTTTCGTTTATTTTATCTGTAGTACTCGGAACTGGTATTGGAATCCTCTGCGGTGCATCTTCTTTTTTTAAGAATTTTTTTTCATTTCCTTTAGAGATAATACGGGCTACTCCCGTTGTTTCTTTCATTCTGCTGGCACTATTCTGGTTTACTTCGTCGCAGGTACCTGTTTTTGTCTCTGTTCTCATGACACTGCCTGTCATGACGACTGCAACAGCACAGGGTTTTGCAAAAGTAGACAGCAACCTCGATGCTATGGCACATGTTTATGCATTTACAGGTAAACAGACGTTCCGCTGGATTACACTTCCGTCTGTTCTTCCTTTTTTTCTGTCTGGTGCTGTTTCTGCATTCGGTCTTACATGGAAGGTTGTTGCCGCAGGAGAAGTGCTTAGTCTTCCTGCAAAAGGTGTCGGTACTCTGATGCAGACTGCTCAGGTGCATCTTGAAACAGCCGATGTTGCCGCCGTAACATTTGTCATAGTTGTGCTGAGTTTTGGACTTGAAAAATTGTTTGCAGTTATAGTCACAAGGAATGTAAAAAGAACAGGAGATTCTGTCATATGAGCGGGAATGCACTTTCAATCGTTGACCTTTCTATTACCCGCGGCGAAAAAAAACTGTACCACAATTTTTATCTTGAAGCGGAAACAGAGAAAATAACCTGTATTATCGCTCCGTCCGGCAGCGGGAAAACAACACTACTCGATTATATTGCAGGTATTTCGCTGGAACATGCTGATGTTCATGGAGATATATTTTTTGCAGGAAAGACAGAACGTCCTGCCGTTTCTTTTTTATTTCAGGAACCGCGTCTTATTCCGTCTGCTGATATCCTTCATAATGTTATGTTTCCGCTTGTCAATGTTATGACCAGAGAAAGCGCAGAAAAGCGTGCACGACTTTTTCTTGATCGCGTTCAGCTGTCGGAAAAATGTACGTCATTGCCGGATGAACTCAGTGGCGGCGAAAGACAACGTGCGTCGATGGCCCGTGGTTTTGCCTATCCGTCAAAACTTCTGCTTATGGATGAACCTTTCCAGTCGCAGGATCTGCGTATAAAACTTTATCTTATAAATACGCTCCGGCAGCTGCTTGCATCTGAGAAGCGTACAGTTCTTTTTGTGACACACGATGTACAGGAAGCTGTTATCTTGTCGGATCGTATTGTCATTATGGACGGCAGTCCTCTTAAAGTCATACTTGACGAAAGACAGGTTAAGAAACAGAATGAAGCATTTGTGAAACGTATCGCATCATTTGTTTCAGGAACAGCGGTTTTGTAGTTTTCTTCTCATTGAAAAAACAGGGATATTCAGGTATAATGAAAAAATAGAGGTTGTTTTTCATGATAAAAGAGTTTCTGCCATACGATGTAGTCCGCAATGATGCACTGAAGATTGCCTATAAAATATATAATGAGGGATTTATTCCTGATGTGATTTACTGTTCGTTACGCGGCGGCGCATATATGGCAAATGTTATTAGCGAATACTATAAACTGGTACGCAAAAATTTTCATCCCGTCCTGTATGCGTCAGTTGTAGCACGTTCTTATTCAGATATTCAACAGCATGAAAAAGTGTATGTAGACGGTTGGTCGTATGCC
>JBAYAJ010000200.1:0-4216 GCA_041669845.1 Treponema sp. | reverse complement strand
TGTCGTCCGTAACCGCAATAACGGTTCCGTCAACGAGCTGACCGTTTTCCGGTGTGCTGAGACTGTTCAGAGATTCTTCTAATTGTGTCTGGATGCTGTCCTTGGAGCTCTGGACCTGATCCTTTTCCACTTCCTGTGTTTCCATTGTTGACCCTTTAATGTGAATTTTGTTTAATATTATTGCACAAACTTGTTCTATCGTCAAGGTGGAAGTATCAATGTAGAATGCGTCGGAAGCAATTTTCAACGCTCCTTCCTTCTTATTTTTGTCTATCTCATCGCGTTCCTTTATTGCATTTTTTATTTCTTCAAGAGATAAACTGCTTACCCCCTGTTTATACCGGCGTTCAGCCTGTACGTCTGGTGTTGCATCAAGATAAAATTTATATTCTGCATTCGGAAAAACGACAGTCGTCATATCCCGCCCTTCGCATACGATACTCAGAAAATTTGTAATCCCGCGCATACGGGCATTTACAATATGGCGGACTTCCGGAATCGCAGAAATCTGCGCCACATGTGCACTGACTTTATCTTCGTGAAGACGGGAATCTATATCTGTGCCGTTAAGAATAAGACGGGATTTCTTGTATTCCAGCTTCTGCCTGCGGCAAAAATCAGTAATTATTTTTTCATCAGAAAGTGACGAACCGCTTTCAAGAAGTGCCAGTGTAAGTGCACGGTAAAAACTGCCGCTGTTCAGGTATGTTATGTGAAGCTTTTCCGCAATAAGTGCGGCAATCGTGCTTTTTCCTGTTCCTGCCGGACCGTCAATAGCTATAATCATATATTGTTCTCCATCGTACTGCTCCGGCACAGCGCAAGCAGCCCTGTTACTTCTCTCTCTGTTAAATCCCTGAACATACCTGTTTTAAGGTTGTCTGAAGTTACATTACCTATACGCACCCGTTCAAGAGACTTTATACCTATCTGCTTTTCCTCGAACACCCGCCGTATTTCGCGGTTCTTTCCCTCTATTAAGACAATGCGTATTTTACGCGCATTCATCTGCTCCGCTTTGACACACTTATAAAACGCATCACCGGAACGGATACCTTTTTCAAAATCTGAAGCCAGATTGCGCGGGATATTGAGGCTTGTTTCTATAATATATTCCTTTTCCAGTTCTGCAGAAGGATGTGAAAGACGTGCTGCAAAATCTCCGTCGTTCGTAAAGATAATAAGCCCCGTACTGAACATATCAAGACGGCCTACATTATAAAGCCGTTCTGAATACGCCGGTTTTAAAAGTTCTGCGGCAACAGGCCGCCCCTTTTCATCGGCAAGCGAACACACATATCCTGAAGGTTTATTCAGAAGAACATATCGTCTGACAGACTCAGGCTCGACAGCTCTTCCGTCGACCAGAACCGTATCACCGGAAGTTACTTTCGTACCGAGTTCCGTTATAACCGTTCCATTGACGGAAACACGTCCGTCCAGAATATACTGTTCCGAGGCACGACGACTTGCAACACCACAGTGCGCAAGATATACCTGCAGCCGCACAAGGCCGCTTTCTATATTTTCAACGGGCAAGTTCAAACCTCTCTGCTTCATCCTCATCAAGCTTCGGCAGCTCGGAAATACTGTTAAGCCGGAAGAACTTAAGAAATTCTTTCGTTGTACCGAACTGGGATGGTTTACCTGGAATATCTTTTTTCCCGACTTCTTTTATAAGATTACGTTCCTGCAGCAGGCGGATCATATTGTCCGCCGACACACCGCGGATTGCTTCAATTTCCGCACGCGTAATAGGCTGTGAGTATGCAATGATAGACAATGTCTCCATTGCAGAACGGGACAGCCGGCCTTCGCTTTTAGAACCGTACCGTTCCCGGAGAACTGCCCAGATATCCTTCTTGGGAACAAGCGTCCAGCCGCCTGTAATCATAGTCAGTTCCAGACCGCAGGAGGATTCTTTAAATTTTTCTTTTAAATTCTCAAGACATTTCGTAACTACTTCCGGGGAAAGCTGCGAAATTGCAGCAAGATTTTTTTCCTGCACAGGTTCGCTTTCCAGAAAAAGTACAGTTTCGATTAAAGCGGTTTCTTTTTCCAATTCCATGTTTATAAAATCCTTTCGGAGAACATTAATTATAATTCCTTTTTGTCTTCCGGTTTTTCAGGAGAAAGTCCCTCTACGGTAATCTCCTGCGGTGTAATACTGCCTGCATCCTCGTCGGTACGACGGCATATCTTTATATCACCAAAAAGACGATTCTGGAAGACCTGAATCATCTTGAATTTGACAGCTTCAAGAAGTGCCATAAACGCACAGACGATATCCATTTCATTACCCGGACGAGTGATCAGTTCGGTAAACATGCATTCGCCAGTCTGTTCAAGCCGTTCGTTCATAAGCGTGATCTTTTCATTTACAGAAATTTCCTCGTACATGTTCAGTATTTTTTCATTTGAATACTGAGAAACCATATCACGAAAAATACGCTGCATCTGCTGAAGCAGATCCCACGTGTCGACCTGCTCCCACATCGCGTCTTCTTTATCAAACGGTAAAACCCGCTGGATTTTTGCTCGCTCAAAATTCCATTCGGATGTATCTTCCTGTTCTTCCATAAGCTCGGAAAGCCGCTTGAATTTCTGGTATTCAATGAGTTTATCAACAAGTTCTTTCCGGGGATCATCTTCCTCATCGTCGTCATCGTACGTCACTTCGACAGGAAGCAGCATGCGGCTTTTTATGTAGAGCAGTTTTGCAGCCCAGTTGTAAAATTCGGACAAATCACCAAGATCTGTCCTGACGGCATAATCAAGGTAATCAAGATACTGATCGGTAATCTGCGCAATCGGAATATCATAGATATTTACTTTGCTCTCACGGATAAGCGTCCACAAAAGATCAAGAGGACCTTCAAATTCTCCTACCGTATATTTACGCTTTTCCCGGGAAGATCCGCCTGAAACACTGTTTTCTACAACCGTCGTCGCCGTCGTTCCCGTTACTGATTCATCTGCCATGCTATACCTCACAGGGAATACAGAAATCCTTTGCAGGAAGGTACATTTGTACACCCTGATCAGGAAGCCGCTTCAAATATGCGGTGTATATATTCCTCATATCAGCATCGGCAGAATCAGATAAAATCTCAAGCAGAGGAATCAGTACAAATGCCCGTTCGTGCATACGGGGATGTGGAATCTGCAGAGCACTGTCGTTTACCATCATTTCTCCGAACAGTTCAATATCTATATCAAGCGGACGCGGACCGAACCGCAGTTCATGGTCTCTGTCGCGTCCGTAGAGAGCTTCAATATGATGAACAGTATCAAGCAGACTGTGCGGAGTTACCGATTCTTCTGCAAAACCACGGACACACATATTGTAAAAATCATTCTGACCGGTGACATACATTGCTTTTGTCCGGTACACCGACGAAAAAACACATGACAAAAGCACCTTTTTGAGCTGCGCACAGGCACTTCCCAGAAGCACTGCCGGGGGCGTCCCTTTATACGATGTATTTGAACCAAGTCCGAGTATCACCTGAATCACAATTAAAACAGTTCCTCTGTACCGCCGGCAGTCTTTGCCGCGTTTTTTGCCGGAGTACGCTTTTTAGCTGCCTCAGCGACAACCTCTCTGCCTTTTTCAGTTACCGACACTTCAGCTGTATCCGCCGCTTTTGTATTTTTCTTTGCAGATTCAATTTTGGCCCTGTCTACAGGTACTCCGTCTTTCGTTTTTAAAACCTGTCCGGGGAACAACTGGGCACGAAGTTTCGTTTCAAGGTTAGCAGCATATTCACTGTTATTCTCAAGGAAGCTGACTGCATTTTCCTTTCCCTGACCGATTTTATCGTCGCCTGCAGTATACCATGCACCTCTCTTGTCGATAAGGCCGTGTTTTACAGCTGAATCCAGAAGACTCGCTGCAGCTGATACACCTTTCCCAAAATAGATGTCCAATTCTGCCTTACGGAACGGCGGAGCGACTTTGTTTTTTACAACCTTTACGCGCACGCGGTTACCCAAGGCATCGTCATCCCCTTTTCCGTCGATCGATTCGATCCGGCGGATTTCAAGCCTGATAGAAGAATAAAATTTCAGCGCGTTTCCTCCGGTTGTCGTCTCCGGATTTCCGAACATAACACCGATTTTCATACGGATCTGATTAATAAATACCAGAATAGTGTTCGACTTGCCGATAATCGCTGTAAGCTTACGGAGTGCCTGACTCATAAGACGGGCCTGC
>JBAYAJ010000199.1:0-4235 GCA_041669845.1 Treponema sp. | reverse complement strand
GTTCCTTCGCGGCTTTTCATGCGTCCGCTCGGCAGATTAACAAGACCGTAACTTAAATGATACAGTTTGTCCGCCCATTCAAAGCCGAGTTTCTTCAATATGTAAAACAGAACCTTAAAATGATATATCTGTTCGCTTGCAACAACGTACACCAGCTGATTGAACGGCCAGTCGCTGTGGCGGCTGATTGCCGTACCGATATCCTGCGTGATATAGACGGACGTACCGTCTTTCCGGAGCAGAACTTTCTCGTGCTCGCGGTCGTCTTTACCGCCTACGACTTCGCTGACATCAACGCGGATGGAACCGTCAGGAGCTTTAAAAAAGATGCCCTCATCCACGCCTTTCATGATTTCCTCTTTTCCTTTGAGGTACGTTTCACTTTCGTAATACAGTTTGTCGAAGGAAACTCCGGTACGGTCATACGTCACCGTAATACCGCCTATAGCCCAGTCGTTCATCTGTTTCCACAGTCTGCGTATTTCAGGATCACCTTTTTCCCACTGTACGAGCATATCCTCCGCCTGCTGCTGTGCCTCGGGGTGTTCTTTCGAATATTTATCGAACTCAACATAACACTGGCCTACAAAATGATCTCCTTTCATATGAAGCGTCTCGGGAGTCTCTCCTTTGGGCTCGTGAAAAAGTTTATAGGCAATCATGGATTTGCATATGTGGACACCGCGGTTATTAATAATGTTCACTTTATAAACTTCCGCTCCGGCCTTTTTCAGGATGCGGCTTACACTCTCGCCGAGTGCGTCGTTGCGCATGTGTCCGAGATGAAGCGGTTTGTTTGTGTTCGGACTCGAATACTCAACCATGACGCGCCGTCCTTCGAGCGGTCTCTTTCCGTCCTCTCCCAGAGAGCCGTATTCCGCCCCCTGTTCCGCTATACGGGAAAGGACCGCATAACCGGCACCTGCTTTGTTAAGCTTAAGATTCACGTACGGTCCGGCTGCAACGAACTGTCCCAGCGATGCCGTATCAATACCACAAGAATTCCCCGCACCGGTAATCAGTTTTGCAACATTCTGCGCAATAACCGGAGGCGCCATATGAAGAACCTTTGCATACGCAAACATTGGTATTCCGATATCGCCCATAGTCGGATCAGGCGGATTCTGCAGCACAAGTGCATCGGTTCCGACCGGTTCCGCACCGGGATTTTTTTCCTGTATGAACTGATTCAATGCAGCGCAGACAACAACGCGGCAGTCATTTTTAACATCACTCATGATAAAAAACGTCCTATAAAATTGATAAATGTATTTTTATAGTAGCAGATCGGCCATAATTTTACCACTACCGGTAAAAATCACAAGGACAGATAACCGCAGAATGCAGCCTGCACCGTAAAACTCCGCCATTTGTCGGATTCGGAAACACCTGCACTTTCCCTGCGGAATGAACCGAACAGGCTGCAGCAGCACGTACAGTCTGTTGCGGCAGTAATATTCTCATCGCGTATACCTGCCCGGTCCAGCACCGCAAGATTCGCTTTTTCAAGCGACAGCCGGTACAGTTTTCCCCCGCCGCTGTTCCATTTTCCGGCGTTGTTCCCGTCATTACCGGGTTCATAAGGGGTTACACAGTCGCCGCAGAAATTCCGGCGGAAATATTCTGCACGGCTGCTGTCCACTACATAACAGCAGCTGCGTATATGCGGACCGACAGCAACACAGATATTTTCAGGTCTCGCTCCATAATTCTTTTCTGCTGCACGGACGGCCTCACCGATAATACCCGTTCCTTTCCAGCCTGAATGAACCGCACCGAACACCCCCGTTACCGGGTCGTACAGGAAAAGGGGCATGCAGTCGGCTACTGTTACAACAGGAAGCAGTCCGGCCTGCCTGGTAATCATACCGTCCCCCAGAAGACCGAACGTATCTGAAAAAGAAGATACATCATATACAGTCTTTGAATGAATCAGTTCAAGCTGAACGGGTATAAGCGCCTTTCCGGGATTATGGCGGGCTATTTCAGAAAGCATTTCTCTACGGACACTGTTCGTCTCACTCCAGCGGAAACGCATGCTGCCGGCTTCACGGAGTGTCATTCCCCATACAGGCGTGTCATCATCCAAAGGCCTGCCGGCAGAATAAAACGGCAGAAATACATATTTTTTCTGCGGATCAGATACTGCTGATGCAACAGAAATCCGTTTCATTTTTTTGCTTCTTCAAAAACCAGACCAGAAAAATCAGCAGGCATCTGACGAGGAAGATCCAGTGGTTCAACATCGGCAAGAAGTTGCCGGGCATTCTTTATGATATTGCGGCTTTCTTCCATCTTATTCCTGAATATACGGTTTTCATGTCCGTGGATGGTCATCAGATTCTGAATTGATTCATACCGGGAGTCTTTTACTCCATCAAGAATTCCATGAAAAATATCCTCAATAGTGCGGCACTGTTTGCAAAAAGAAACATCTATTTCATGTATATTGGTCTCTGCATTCAAAATCAGGGAGTCGATACGAGACTGCCCTTTTAGTGAACGTATGTGTTCCGAGGCAACTTTTTCAAAAGCAGTCCCGATATTTCCCCGCGGAGAAAGTGACTCAACAAATGATTCAATTCTTTGATTTGTAACCGAAAAATCGTTCACAGCCTCTGAAAATTCCGTTCTGTTTTCTTCATTAAGAAATACACCTTCAAGCATGACAACATTCAGAACAGCCATTACACTGGAATATTCATTTATGTTGAACCATGAAAGAAATCCTGCTGTCATTTCGCAGTGAAACGGCACTCCACCCCATAAATCAGCCCACGGACGAAACGGCAGCTCAGGGAATTCTTTTAATCCAAAATTTGAAGACAGGACGACAGACAGCTGATTCTTCTTTCTGTCACGCAGCCATGCTTCCCACCGTTCGTCAAAAACTTTTTTCCACTCTTCACGGAATTTCACCGACCAGTCTTCAGCTCCGCCGAATGGTTCCGGCTGCCAGTTATAATCTTTAAATATAATCCGTCCGATTATACAAACGGGAACCGTTTTAATGAACATCTGTATCATAGAGAAAGCAGACACTGATCTTTTCAAAAACTCCCTGAGTGCTTTCTCATTGTCTGAATCAAGTTCAAGCGTGGTGGCTGCTTTCCGCTGCGGAAAAAGAAATAACGCCTCAAGTGCTTCGTTCGACACGGGCATATAGTTTGAAAGCACACGGGCAAAGGCAGAAAAATCGGTTTGAGCATTTCCGAACGGGCAGGTATATGACTCGGAAACAATAGCAGTAAACTGTGCAATAAAATGAAGGTATGGAAGTCCAGTAAGCTGCCGGAGCCATTCAATACTTCGTATAGTACTGTACATTGTATGCTTTGCCGAAGGAGAAATATCGCGTACCGCAATTTCAAGTTTTCTTATAAGCGATGTACGTAATTCATTTGTAAGCGAACGGTCAAACGGAATCGAATAAGGATCAGCTTCTCTCCCGACTGCATCACCGATTTCCGGTGCAATAAACGTGCTCAAAAACGTATAATATTCACCAGGATCATCATTTATTGCAGCCATATATGGTTTAAAAAACTCAGCGGATTCCTTAAGTTCTTTCAACTTTTCATAAAATAACGACTGAAAAAGTTCATGCTGATAATCAATGAGTCCGGGATGAACCTTGTTTACTTTATGAACAAGATCAACAATCAAGTCTTCGTTATAAATATCTTCCTGTGTCTCTCTGGTAAAAACTGAACGAAGCCACAAAATAAAACGATACAGGAACGATTCCGATTTTATACGAATTTGAATAGAACGGTCGTCAGGAACATCCTCTGGAAATATTTCCTCAGGCGGCAAAGGCATATCAGTCCCAGACTGCTTCAATTTTTCAAGCAGGAAATGTCGTTCATCGGCACTTATACCCGCGACAAGTTCATCAAAAGAATTTTTCTGCGGTCCGCTTTTTACCATGCTGTTATTCTACTTTATATATGATGATAATACAATCAGAAAATTATCAGTATTACACTCTTGACAACCCGATGTTTCTTTGTATAATAACATTACGTTTCTACATACAAGAACAACAGAGTAAGGGAGGAAAAATGGAAAAACAGGACAATAACATCCACGGCGAAAAAAGGGAACTGAAAGCCGTGCAGAAAAAAGGATTATCGGTATCCGATATAATTCTTACGGCCATACTGCTTGCTGCCGGTGCGGTACTCAAGTTTTTTGTAGGCAGTCTCGTCAATATCGGAGGTATGAAACCGAAT
>JBAYAJ010000198.1:0-4264 GCA_041669845.1 Treponema sp. | reverse complement strand
TCAATACGGCCTTCAGAGTAAAGGCAAGTATTCTGAATACAAACCCCAGAACAACTCCAATAATGAGAATTGCAAGTAATAAAAAAAACACAAAAACCTCTTTATTAATTACTATATTACAAAATCACTGAATTACCAACCCCGGCGCAAGCGGAGGCCACTGAAAAAGTGACGCTCTCCAGCCTGCCGGTCTGTCCGCCGGAGATAATTTTAAGTTCGGTACCATATTAAAATTTGTATTTTATGATTTTAAATATGATTGAAAAAAAATATCAGAATATATTGTCTTATTATTGATAATACAAAAAAACAGGCTTTCAGGACACTGTGCGTTTTACAGCAAAATCAGTTTCTTTCATAACTTTTTCAAAAAAATGGAACAAAAACGCATGTCCGTCTTTATTCAAATGAATACCATCATTACATATAAGTTTCTGATAATTGTGTTCCGCAAGAAACGCACTCCTGATGTCGAGCAGAAAACAATTCATTTTAAGAGCAAGATTTGCAGCTGCTTCAGAATACATTTCCTGCCAGCGGTAAAGGAAACCTTCATCACCAAGAAAATTCCGTATAATAGTTCCGTTGCGGTGTTCTGAAATTGTTTTAAAATACCGCTCCGGAACAAGAGGCGGTAAAGTCATTATTACAGGTTTAATACCGTTTTTAAACAAAAGTTCAATCATGTCCTTCATATATGCAACATAGGCAGCAAGAGGCGTATGAGTACTATGATCTTTCTCCGGTTCCCTGCAAAGTTCATCCCAGTCATAGTCACAGTCGTTTCCTCCGACCTCTACAATACCTATATCACTCTTAAAACCTTTTGATACGTCATGCTGCATGATGGAAACACCTTTCGTAACAGTACAGCCAAAATAAGAATGATTGACGATCTCAACAGCATATTCACTGGCTGTAAGTCTGAGTGCATTTTCCGGGAGAATATCATATTTTCTGACTGCACCGGGTTTTCCTTCAACAATGCCTTTCAAAATCGAGTCACCCCATACAGCAATTTTCTTACTAATGTATTCCATACTACATTCGACACAGGTATCAGATACCGGGTTGCATAAATTCTTATCCTGAAGCTTTATTTGCGTTAAATCTACAGCACTGACAGGTATCCTGCTGCCAGAATTTTCTACTCAAATAACTGTTAATACGGCTGATTCTGGAGTACCTTTAAATACATTTGTCTTTGTCCGAATTTTTTTGAGAGTCACTGCTCCTTCCACAAATGAGTCAGGGAGTTTTAATTTTGTTCTCATACATATCCGCTTCCCGTTCTTATCGATGAGATTCAGTATGCACTGGAGCAGGTGATAAAGAAGATAAGTACATACGTAACGATTGTGTATGTACTTGTACAAGTCCTGCATATTACTTACGCAATGATTGTCCATGTACTTGTACAAGTCCTGCGTATTACTTACGCAATAATTGTCCATGTACTTGTACAAGTCCTGCGTATTACTTTATGCAATGCTTGCACATGTACTTGTCCGGAGTCTGTACAGTACACAGTCAGACTCTGTCCGTGACCTATTCAGGTTCTGCGTATTACATGCACACCACTTATCCATGACTTGTCCAGTGTCTGCATATTACCTGCATAATACCTGCGCAAGTCATGTCCGGTTCCCGTACAAGCCTTATGCAGTTACAGTCTGTGTATATAAAAAAAAAACCGACCGGCTCTTATTATTCTGGTGGGTATGCTGCTTCTGGTTCTTGTGATTACAATATAGTTCCGTATAATGAAAATATCGGAACTATATTGTAACGGACAGCCGCCGTACTTTCACGTTTATCTGGTCCACTCTGCAAACTCATCGTCCGTTGCAAGAACGAAATGAGTTCCCTCTACAAGGCGCTTCGCTCCCTTTGTGTAGTCGATGCCGCTTGAAGCATAATCGTATGTCAATATTGTACGGTTCTTTTCCACCACGGGATTCGGGCGGGGAATGGCGGACATCAGACTCTTTGTATACGGATGGACAGGTCTGGAAAATATTTCTTCTGTCGTACCCGTTTCAAGCAGATGTCCCAGGTGTAACACGCCGATCCTGCTGCTTATATATTTTACCATCGACAGGTCATGAGCTATAAAAAGATATGCCGTGTTTGTTTCCTTCTGGATATCTTTCATAAGGTTTACTACCTGCGCCTGAATGGAAACGTCCAGCGCACTGATGCATTCGTCGGCAATTATAAGACGGGGGTTCATAATAAGCGCACGGGCAATTCCGACACGCTGCCGTTGTCCGCCTGAAAACTGATGCGGATAACGGTCTATATGCTCCGGCGCAAGCCCTACTTTTGCAAGCATCTTCTGTATTTTTTCCTCCCGCTCTGCACGGGAACGATACAAATGATGTATATCAAGTCCTTCGCCGATTATCTCGCCGACCTTCTTGCGCGGATTAAGACTTGCCATCGGGTCCTGAAAAATCATCTGCATATTCGTGCGGAGAAACGAATGTTCATTTTTTGTAAGTTTCCCCGATATGTTGTTTCCCGCAAATATAATGTTTCCGCCTGTCGGTTCGTACAGTCTGATGATGCTCCGCCCTATTGTACTCTTTCCGGACCCTGACTCGCCTACAAGACCGTATGTTTCTCCGGGGAATAATTCAAAAGAAACACCGTCTACCGCTTTTACGGTATACTGATTTGTGATTTTAAAATACTGTTTAAGATTCTCTACTTTAAGGAGAGGCTCATTCTGCTGCATATTTTTCAGCCTCCTTTTTCATTGATGCAATACGGTTTTTAAGCTCCGCCGGCATATCCACTTTTGGGGCACGCGGATCAAGCAGCCATGTCGCCGCATAATGTGTATCCGTTATTTTAAATACCGGCGGCGGGAGCCTGTCGTCTATATTCAGCGCATATATGTTGCGCGGAGAAAACGCATCACCTTTTACCGCATGAAGCAGATTCGGCGGTGACCCGGGAATCGTATACAGCCGGTCGTCTGCTGTATCAAGGTCGGGCATTGCAGAAAGCAGTCCCCACGTATACGGATGGCGCGGATCAAAAAATATTTCATCTGCTGTGCCGCGTTCAACGATTTTTCCGGCATACATCACGTTTATGTAATCGGCAACTTTTGCGACAACCCCTAAATTGTGCGTAATAAATATGACGGACAGTTTCCGCTCTTTCTGGATTTTCTTTATGAGATCAAGGATTCGTGCCTGAATCGTTACGTCCAGAGCTGTCGTGGGTTCGTCGCAGATAAGCAGATCGGGATCGCATGCCAGCGCAATGGCGATGACAATACGCTGCCGCATACCGCCGGAAAGCTGATGCGGATAATTCTTCATCCGCTTTTCCGCATCCACAATGCCGACTTCTTCAAGAAGCCGCAGCGAACGTTTGTACGCTTCTTCTCTGGGCGTGTGGTAATGCCACATCATGCCTTCCATTATCTGCTTTCCGATGTTCATTGTAGGATCAAGACTCGTCATAGGATCCTGAAACACCATGGCAATACGTTTTCCGTTTATATTCCGCCGCACTTCGGGAACTTTCATGGTAAGAATATCACAGTTTACCGCCGTACCGTCGTCAAGGTGATAGGTAAAATCAATAGAACCGCTGTTTACAACCGCGTTCTTTGCAAGAATTCCCATCACAGCCTTTGTCGTTACGGATTTACCGGATCCTGATTCTCCGACTATAGCAACCGTTTCACCGCGTTTTAATTCAAGATTTACACCGCGTATTGCATTAACAATACCGGCGGCCGTTTTAAACGAAATCGAAAGATTATTAACTTTTAACACTGTTTCTTTATCAGTCATTATATAATCCTTATTTAAAAGTACGAATACATTCCTGATTTCTACATGTCCTTCATTTTCGGGTCAAGCGCTTCCCGTAATCCGTCCGCCAGCATATTAAAACACAGCATGAGCAGACCAAGAACAAGAATCGGCGGTACAATCTGATACGAATGGGTCGTAAAGCTGTTGAACGCATCGCTGATCAGAGAACCGAGGCTGCACTGTGGAACAGGGATTCCCAGTCCGACAAACGACAGGAACGCTTCCGTAAATATTGCAGTCGGGATGCTGAACATGGTCTGCGTAATTATCTGGCCGATTATATTCGGAAGAATTTCATGAAAAATGATATTAAAATTCGTTGCACCGAGCGTACGCGAAGCAAGGACGTATTCACGCTCCTTTAGATTGAGCATCTCTGCCCGCGCTATACGGCTCATACCTATCCATTCGGTAATCATAAGTGC